>DATFNI010000036.1:0-20365 GCA_035266485.1 Balneolales bacterium | reverse complement strand
AAAACCAGGGATTTTGTTCAAGATCAAAGCCTGAGCCACATGGAAACGATATTCCCCGCCCTGCAGCGTCATTAGTGTTTCAATATGATTCGTTTCAGGTCGTCTTCAGGTAATAAATATTCGCTTTTATTGTTAGTATTTTCATCAAGATCCTGGCCGCTTCAAATTCGTAACAACGAGTGTATAATTTATCATAACTAAACTGCAATGATCATTACAAAATCAAGTTCAATGTTTATCAGTAAGGTCAAGTTACTCAGCATAATAAGTTTTGTTGTATATACAATGTGCAGCATGACCGGCATCGCCGCCGCCCAGCAGCATCATATGAAACAAGAATCCTCTCCGCTCACGATGCCGGGGAATGAGATTTTCGGTACGATACAGGAGGTCATTCATAAGCTGGAGGCCGATCCCAACACGGACTGGTCGAAGGTGAACCTGGAAGCACTGCGTCAGCACCTGCTCGATATGAAGGCCTTTACGGAAGAAGTGGATGTTGTAGGCAAAAAGCCTATTGCGAACGGAGTTGAGATTCGTGTTCGCCCCCAGACCAAACGTGCGGAAGGTGCCCTGAAACGGTTATTCAGTATCCACCCGAAAATGTTGAAGCAAGAAAAAGGCTGGAACATGACAGCGAAACAGAACGGAAATCAACTCTGGACCATTACTTGCACGACAAAGAAGCCATCAGAAGTGAAAAAAATCCGGGCACTGGGGTATATCGGCTTGCTGGCCGAAGGCTCGCACCATCAGCTTCATCACTGGATGATTGCCACGGGAAGAATGAGTATCAACTGATGTGGATACGTTTTAAATTAAACAGAGAGTTCAACGATGTTTTTTTAGCGTAACGAATAAGCCGATGACACAAGCCGAAATCCATACGATTATCACTCAGCTTGAAAATGCACCCAACCTGATTGTACCGTTAGTGCATTCGGTTCCAAATGAAAAACTCAAAGTACGACCAAAACCGGGGAAGTGGTCGGTACACGAGCATGCCTGCCACCTCGCCGAAGTGCACCCAATGATGGTGCATCGCCTCGATCTGATGCTGAGCGAGGATCACCCCAAAATCGTCTCTTATCAACCCGGCCGTGATGACGATCCGGACAAACTGATGAAGATGGACCTGGATTCAGCACTCGATCGTTTCATTTCCGACCGGATGAAACTGGTACGCAGGCTCAAAAGATTATCTGAGGAGGAGTGGAAACGCACCGCCGATCATGAAGAGTACAATGACTATTCCGTCTTCATCATGATGCGCCACCTTGCGATGCACGATATGTTCCACGCTTACCGGATTGAGGAGATCCTTCTGGAAAAATAAGAACAGTGAGCAGTAAAAAGTAATAGTGCGGTGTCGATCCTATAACACTGTAACACCCTAATACATCGTACTTTAACACTCACTCACTCATACCATATCCGATAAATCCGGTCGGCATAATCATCAGAGACGGGAAGGGAGCCATCGGGTAATTCCAACAAGGCCACCGATCGCCCGGGATCCGTGTTCCGCAATTAAAATCGATGATGATATTGGCGGGAAACATGGTATCCGGTAGAAGTGCATGTCAAGAGATGCCATGCGGGGACCCGGTTTGTGTGCCGGTGTAGTGAAATTTACATTCATATTTTTCCCTTTGTCTCCATTTCCGTGCCGCCCTGCCCACCACTAAATTTCTTGGTGAATAACCCGGGTTAGGCGACTGTAATAAAAGATCCCTCTTTACCGGTCTGAGCGGGTGGAATTTTCGACCGACATCCCCAAAGGAATAGGATAGAAATCCGTAACCCATGAAAAGTACATGGCATCATTCCCACCTCTATTAAAAAGCTGCTAAAACTTGAATCCCAGTTGTCTGGACGTTTTACTGCAACGTATTTCCCTCAAATAGAAAATAGTTACTTAAGCTGAATGTATTCGTTCGGCTATCTCGTTCACTTTATTTTTGGCGTATTCATAGCCTCGGTCGATGATGTGGGCGGCCTCATCGAAATCCAGTAATCCGGTGTAACCCAGGGTAGGCTGGAGCAGTAAATCAGGTGGGTTATGCGTCAGATTGTGTTGTGATATTTGGTAGCCCATGATGTTAATGGAGTTTGCCATGACATCAAAGATGGTCGGTTCATCCGGACGTTCTTCATCACGCCACTGGCTGAGCGTCTGACGAAGGGCCAGATTCAGGTCTCGGTACCTGTCGCCCACCCGTTTAAAAAGCCAGTGCGGTTCCTCCTGAGCGACCTCGTCCATGGCCACTTCGTCATTTGTCTGCCGGAGTCTGCTTTTTTTTCGAATCGTTTTTAATTTTTTCCGTTCTCCGTTTCTTATCTCTAGTTCATGACTCAAATCGACGGCGATAACATAATCGGCACCCATCTCACGGACCACATTAATTGGAATGGGATTGACCAGACCACCATCAACCAGGTAAATACCGTCGATTTTCGCCGGTTCCAGGATACCGGGCAGTGAAATACTGGCACGGACAGCCGGTACCAGGGGTCCGGAGTTCATCCGAATTTCCTGACCGGTTAAGAGACTTGTGGCGATGGCAGTAAAAGGGAGGTGTGTGTCCTCAAATTGCTTGTCTTTGAAAAAACGTTTCAGGAGTTTGATGAGCCTGTCACCCTGCACCAGGCCCATACGCGGAAAGACAAAATCACAATAAGCAACTATTGTTTTCCAATCGGCTTTGCGTATGAACTTTTCAAATTCATCAATTGTATCCGTAGCATAAAGTGCTCCAATCAGGGCTCCCATACTCGTTCCGGCAATAAAATCAATCGTGATTCCTTCTTCTTTTAAAGCCTTCAGAATACCGACGTGAGCAAGAGCGCGAACCGATCCGCTGCCCAGTGCAATACCTATTTTCTTTTCCTGTGTGTGGTTGGATGAATGCATGGTGAACGCTGATACAATAAAAAAAGCAACTATTCCATAAAGTAATATAACGCAGGAGCTATGCCTGCATTATTGAGAAATTGGGATCTACATATGGCTTCTCTTGTAATGTCTTTTAATACATCAAGAAGCCAGCCGTGTGGATGTGATATATTTAACAAAACACAGATCAGCGATATTTAGTTGATATCCGGCCGATTCTCCTGAAAACAGCATCGGGCAGGAGACGGAGCATCCATGAAACAAACCGCCATCTGCCGGGAACATAGGCCCGGTGTCTCTTTCGGCGGATGGCCTTGTAGATCAGATGTGCCGATTTTTCGGCGGAAATGGTCCAAAACATTCCTTGCCGACCTTTAGTCATTGGGGTATCGATGAAGCCGGGCTCGATACACGTTATATCGATGTTGGCGTGATTCCAGTGCGACTTGTAGTCGAGTCCCCTCAGGTAATTGGAAACGAATGCTTTGGATGCAGAATAACTGGTCGAACGACCATCACTGAGATGAGCTGCAACCGATGAAATTCCGACAATGTGACCGTGCCCCTGCTTCCGGAATAATTGGTATGATAGATTGGCGAGCGCCACAAACCCGGCCACGTTGACATTGATCGTATAGGCTTCCGGAGGCCATTGATATTCTCTGTTTCTGCTCCCGACACCAGCATTCAGAATGATGAGATCGAAACCGCCCATCTCGTCATATAGCTCCTGAAGCAACCGGCGTGCTTCCTCGGGCTGGGTGACATCCATAGTCTTTATAAAGACCGTGCCGGTGATCTTTTTCAATGATTCCAACAACTCGGTGCGTCGTCCGGTCACCCCGACTGCATAACCGTTGTTGACGAGGACATGCGCCAGTGACCGGCCGATACCGGAAGTGGCCCCGATAATGACGGCTTTTGGCATATACACTATGGAATGACATCCGCCGCGGCGGAGAGTGACTATTGAATGACCATTGTCCTACTATCGGGATAAGACGGTCTCATATGACCCCGATAATCCATCAGATTATCCTATCAGGCCCGAACAAGTGTCAGTTCCGGGAATTTACTTTTTGCCAGCTCGAAAGCTCCGAAGAGGACGCTGCTGTACACTAGCGTAGACATCACACTGTATTGGAAAAACGGGATGCCGGCTGCATAACAAGCCAGGAGTCCTGATGTTGTCTGCGGGTACATGGTTCCCGTCAGCCATACACTGAAATTTGTAATCAGGAAAAACAAAACTGATCCACCCAGGGCTGCACCAAGAATTTTACTGATAGAGATGCGGTTTCTAAGCAGGAATCCGATTCCAACGATAAGGGCAAAGCCAACATATACGGCCAGCATATCGGCATGGAATCCTAAAATCAGATCCGTTACAAACATGATGATGAAGGGTATAACAAAGGCTACCCATTTGCGGGTATAATAAGCGCCCCCAAACAGGGCAATTGCTGTTATGGGTGCGAAGTTTGGCGGATGTGGCAACAAACGCGATGCAACTGCCAAAAGGATTAAACCGGTAAGTGTTAGGAATCGTGGTTTCAACATGTAAGTACTCCTCCCGACCCAATCGGGATCGTTAAAAATGCTCTTAAATTTTTTTGTTTAATATAGCAGTTTTGATTTGCAATGTGTAAAAAAAGTAACCGTTAGGGAAAATCGGAAGAGCAGTCGACAAGAGGTGTGAATTAATGTCGTCTCAGAGCGGTCTGGCAGTTTGGAACCGTCTGACCGCTGCCTACTCAGCTTTGCTGGTCCATCTGGAGTCTTTAATCCGGAAGCGGTAGGGGAGCTGAGCATCGTCGCCTGCGTAATCGATACCCACCCGGGGACTGGTGAGAATATCATCATCTGTAACATTGTTTCCATTGTCTTCAATCCAGATGCGCTCGCCGTTGAGCGGCGTGCCGTCGTCTGTTGTTGTAATGCCCAGAGCTTTGGTGAGCATGCCAGGACCGGCGGTTAAACGCGGCTCCACGTTTTTTATGTTTCTGCGTTTCAACATGATATCGAGTCCTTCAACCGGCTCAAGAGCACGAATTAAAACCGCATGTGGAATGTCCCTGAATCCGGTTATCACATTGAAGAGTGAATGGATGCCGTAACAGAGATAGACATAGGCAAGGCCGCCGGGCGCGTACATCACCTCGGTCCGGTTAGTTCTCCGGTTTCCATAGGCGTGGGAAGCGCGGTCGATAGCTCCGGCATACGCCTCCGTTTCCACAATGATTCCGCCTGTTACACCTTCGTCGGGATCGTAACTGTACAGCACCTTCCCCAGCAACTCCCTGCTTATTTGAAGCACATCATCCCGGCGGTAAAATGACAAGTCCAGTTTCATAAGAGCCTGGGAAAGTGATCCATGGTATATAAAATTGAAGGTTGTAAGTTATAAGTTGCAGGTTTGGGAATGAAGAACTTGTAACGTTCAACATTCAACTTGCAACCTGTAACCTGTAAGAGATTCCAATGGAAGAGTACTTCAAGTACTTTAGGCACTCAGAACGCGAAATACTTTATTTGATCTTGTTAATCAGCCAAAATAGTAACGTTAGCAACAGACTGAGGATGATAGAGGTTGTGATGGGAAAATAAAAGCTGAAATTGGGTTTGCGGATGACGATGTCGCCGGGCAGGTGAAACAGGCCGATCTTTGAGATATACGGCCATGCGAGTCCGGCGATAATCAGCAGGATTCCGATTCCGACCAGGAGGCGTGTCATAGAATGTTGACCGAAGTACATAGCAAGTTGAAAGTTTAAAGTAGAAAGTTAAAAGTTATGGAACCTTTGGCATTTTCCACAAGAACTTCGGGACCGTCATTCTGTTGCTATCTCAATCTGTTTGCATTGATCTGATGTATAACCCACTGCGAGCAGTGAAGGCAACAACGCAACGGGGCAGAGCCCACGTCGCGAGATGGAATGACTATGAAATGACAGCGGAGCAAATGACAACTTACGATATTCAATATTGATTATGCTTTTATTTTCGAAGAGACAAATAGTATTTTAACAAGTTCATGAGTATTTAGAATCCTAAAGAAATTTAGGGACTGGATAATTTATCACTTTAGGCATTCCAGGTACTCGTAACTCCAAACTTCAGGTACTTTTTTATGCCGAGGAAGGTGACTGAAACACCACTAATGCGCCAGTATCGTGAGATCAAGCACAAATATCCCGGAACAGTGCTCCTGTTCAGGGTAGGGGATTTCTACGAGACGTTTTCGGATGATGCCATCCTGGTGAGCAAGGAACTTGGCATTACGCTGACCAAGCGAAATAACGGTGGCGACCAGACCCCTCTGGCCGGGTTTCCCTATCACGCCATCGACACCTATCTGCCAAAGCTGATAAAACGCGGACACCGGGTGGCTGTCTGCGAACAGACCCAGGATCCGGCCGAGGCCAAAGCTCAGAAGAAGATCGTCGAGCGGGAAGTCACCGAAATCATGACTCCCGGCGTTACCCTTTCCGACAAGCTGCTTGATCACAAGCGAAATAACTATATCTGCGCCATTCATCAGACGGGCAGCACAATCGGAGTGGCTTTTGCAGATATCTCGACCGGGGAGTTTGCACTGACACAGGTGGAAAGCCATGGATTGCGCGAACTGCTTCAAAGCATCCAGCCTGCAGAAATCCTGCTGCCAAACAAACTCAAGAATAAGGCTCTCGAGGCACTCAAAGATTACGTAATTACTCATATCGACGATTGGATCTTTGAAGGGGACTACGGATACAACCTGCTTACCGAACATTTCAGAACACATTCTTTGAAAGGTTTTGGTGTTGAGGATCTGAACGTGGCACACGTAGCAGCCGGGGCCATGCTCCACTACTTCCAGGAGACGCAGAAGTCGTCACTCGGACATATCAAGCGCCTCTACGCGTTCGAGAACTCCGACTATATGATGCTTGATCCATCCACTAAACGAAACCTGGAGTTGATATCCAGCATGCAGGAAGGCGGCACAGAGGGAACGTTGATTTCCATACTTGATGAAACCTGCACGGCAATGGGAGGCAGACTACTCCGCCGCTGGGTGATGCGACCGCTAAAAAAATTAAAACCGATTGAAGAGCGTTTGAACGCAGTCGAGGCGTTGAATATTCGGCATGAAACGAGGCGACAGCTTCGGGATGAATTGGAACAGGTGGGCGATCTCGAGCGGCTGATTTCGCGTATCTGCGTGGGACGCACCAATGCCCGCGACATGCGCCAGTTGCAGCTCTCTCTTGCTCAGATCCCACGTCTTCGCATGGCTATCAATGAGCTGGAAGAACCGATGCTCGTGGGTGTTCGCGACCGGCTCAAGTCGCTGGCGGAAGTGCAGGATCGTATCGGGCGAGCGATTGTTGATGACCCACCGGCCGGGTTGCGTGATGGAGGCTACATCCGTGATGGATATTCGAAGGAACTGGATGAGCTTCGTGATGTTGCCAGAAACGGGAAGAAATACATCGCCAAAATCCAGAAAGAATTATCGGTCCAAACCGGTATCTCATCGCTGAAACTGGGATACAACAAGGTGTTTGGGTATTACATCGAGGTAACCAACGCTCATAAAAACAAGGTACCCGATACCTTTATCCGTAAGCAGACACTGGTTAATGCCGAACGGTACATCACTCCCGAACTCAAGGAGATCGAGGAGAAAATTCTATCTGCTGAAGAGAGGATGAACACTCTTGAGTATGATTTATTCCAGGAACTCCAGGTGTATGTCTCCGAATATGCAGAGCCTATCCAGGACCTGGCCCGCGCCGTTGCCGAACTCGACTGCCTGCAGAGTCTGGCCGAGGTGGCGTTCCGGTATAATTATGTGAAGCCGTCGGTTGGTGATGACGATGTGATTGAAATCGAAAAGGGGCGTCATCCGGTCGTAGAACGATCGTTGCCAATGGGCGAGCCGTTTATCCCCAATGATATCCGTCTGAATAATCAATCCGAACAGATCTTGATTATTACCGGTCCGAATATGGCAGGGAAGAGTATTGTGCTGCGGCAGACCGGCTTAATCACGCTGCTGGCACAGGTGGGCAGTTTTGTCCCTGCCGAGGGAGCACATATCGGTCTGGTCGATAAGATATTTACCCGCGTTGGTGCTTCCGACAACCTGGCCGCTGGAGAAAGCACTTTCCTCGTCGAGATGAATGAGGCGGCGAATATTTTGAATAATGCTACGCCGCGTTCGCTTATACTGCTTGATGAGGTAGGACGTGGTACCAGTACCTTTGATGGATTGAGCATCGCCTGGTCGCTGGCGGAATATCTTCATAACCAGGCCGGCGTGGCTGCCAAGACTCTCTTTGCCACTCATTATCATGAACTCAATGAACTGGAGACGCTGTATGATCGTATCGTCAACTACAATGTGCAGGTCCGGGAACACGACGGTAAGGTAATTTTCCTGCGAAAACTGGTGAGGGGAGGCGCGGACCACAGCTACGGCATCCAGGTAGCCGGGATGGCCGGATTGCCGGGTATCGTCATTGAACGGGCCCGCGAGATTCTTCACAACCTGGAGAGTCACAGCCTGGATATCACCAATTCTAACGGCACACTGACGGAAGGTGCCAAGAAGCAACAATCCGCGCGAAAAGCAATCAAACAGATTGAGAAACAGGATCCGCTGCCGCAGCTTTCCCTTTTTGGCGGTCAGATCGATCCGAGATTGGAGAATGTTAAAGAACGGCTCGAAGCCAGCGATCCAAACCGTATGTCACCCATTGAATCGCTGCTGCTAGTGGCCGAGTTGAAGAGGTTGCTGAGTGAGTAGGGTAAACCTGACAGGTTTGAGCGCGTCATCTTCCAAACGCTGGTTCAGGCGTCCACCCTCGGGGATGGACTCCCCATGGTGGACAAAATCTTCGCCTGGACTACACATGTGTTGACCGTTGAAAGTGGAGTACACTACATTGACTAGAAGTGACATAAATGGCGTAACTATCGTAACCAAGTCCTCTATCAAGAACTCTCCAAAAGTTTCGAACTTTTGGAGAGTTCGGTCTTGTATCGGCGTGTTGGTGAAGGGCAGGAATGAGAAAAATTAGAATACTCTTCTATATGCAAAAATCTTCCGGAATTTGGCCGATAATCTTTATACTTCTTTTTGAAGGCAGAACATTATATTGAAAAACAAAGGGGGCCCCTATCAAAGGGCACCCCTCTTATCAGCAATCTAACAATATGTGATTAAATCACCTACGCGGTTTAATCCATGATCTTACGCAGGAAGGCGGGTTGATCGGTATTCGACTTGTCAATCCGTTCTTCTCTGTTGTTTAGCAATACATTACGACCACCGGAGACTTTCCGTTCGACGGAAAGGTTCTGATCCTGTTCATCATTACGGGTTTCCGGTATTTCCTCTTCCGTTCTGTTATTCAGCCGGTGATAGCGCAATCCATTTCTATGAATGGCCGGCGAGTCCAGATGTTTCAGATTATTTCCACCTTTGTAATAATCACCGCCGTGACGTGCTGCGGTACGGGGAGACAGATCTTCCAGGCGTGGCGGTGCTACGCGATCGGAACGCATGTCACTTTGTCCGTTGGAAGAGGTGGCTCTGGCCGGAGGGGCCGTTACTTTTGGTTCTTTGCGGTCTTTGGCGAACTCAAAACCGGTTGCAATGACCGTGATGCGCATTTCATCACCAAAGGATTCGTCGAGCACAGTACCCATGATGATTTCGGCGTCATCACCGGCTTCCTGCTGAATGATGCTGGTGGCCAGTGTCGACTCGCGCATACCGAGGTTCGATCCTGCTGAAATATTGACCAGCACATTGCGTGCACCACGAATACTCACGCCATCGAGCAGCGGCGAGTTGATAGCTTCGCGAGCGGCAATCTCCGCGCGGTCGGGACCTTCAGCCGTTGCCGAACCCATGATGGCCGCACCGCCATCGATCATCGTGGTGCGTACGTCGGCAAAGTCGAGGTTGATCAGACCCGGCATCAGGATGAGGTCCGATATGCCTCGTGTCGCATTATATAACACTTCATTGGCCATCTCGAAAGCTTCGACCAGCGTCGTGTCTTCCGTCGAGATATCGAGCAGGCGCTCATTTGGTATGACGATGACCGTATCGCAGTTTTTCTTCAGCTCAGCGATACCTTCAACGGCATATTTCATACGCACGCGCCCCTCGCAGAGGAAGGGAGTGGTAACGATGGCCACGGTTAAAATTCCTTTTCGTTTGGCAATGCCTGCTACAATCGGAGCCCCGCCTGTTCCGGTGCCGCCTCCCATGCCGGCCGTAACAAACACCATGTCGGCACCTTCGATGGATTCTTCCAGTTCATGCCGGTTTTCCTCGACGGCTTCACGTCCGATCTCCGGGCGTGCCCCGGCACCAAGACCGCTGGTCAGCGCTTTGCCAACCTGGATGGTGATGTCGGCGCTGTTCAGATGCAATGCCTGTGCATCGGTATTCAATGCGATGTACTCAACATTGTTCAATCCTTTGGCAATCATGTTGTTGATAGCGTTTCCACCACCACCACCGACGCCTATTACTTTTATTTTCGCGTTTTCCTGGCTTTGTTCATCAAAGCTGAAACGTGTATTAAGATTGCTTGACATAAGTGTCTCCTGTCGTTATTTAGATTGCTTGCTTGATTTTTTATAGTTCCTTAAACCAGTTCTTCATGCGGTCGGTAAGTCGCGAGATAACCTTCTCCACACTGGAACCCTGCGTTGAAGCGGGCACCATAGCCTGGTTACTGGTGTTGGCTTTCAGCGCGTGCAGAACGAGTCCCACACCGGTTGCATAAATCGGGCTGCTTACTTCATTGACCATTCCGCCCGTCAGTCCTCTTGGAATTCCTATCTTGGCATCCATGCCGAGCACTTCGTTGGCCAGCTGGCAGATTCCCTTGATCATCGATCCTCCGCCGGTGAACACGATGCCGGCGCTCAGCTCACTCAGATACCCGCTGCGCTTGATCTCGATGGCTACGATCTCCAGGATCTCTTCCATCCGGGCCTGTATGATCTGGGCAAGGATGCTTCTCTTAATCTCTTTCGGCGGGCGTCCCGCAATGCCCGGAACCGTGATGACTTCATCCTCATCGATGAGATCCGCAAAAGCGAGACCATGATCCTGTTTGAGCTTCTCTGCCTGGTCTTCGAGAACACTCAGACCGATCCGGATATCATCGGTAACTTTCTGTCCGGCAATGGCGATGACGGCCGTATGCCGGATCGTATTGTCCTGAAACACCGCGAGGTCAGCGGTACCCCCACCGATATCGACCAATACAACACCGGCTTCCTTCTCTTCTTCGTCGAGAACAGAGTGCGAAGAGGCGAGAGGTTCGAGGATCACATCAGCCACCTCGTAACCAGCTTTCTCCACGCAGCGATAGATATTCTTGGCCGCGGTAACGAGACCTGTGATGATATGCACCTCGGCTTCCATACGCATGCCGCTCATGCCTACCGGGTCGCTGATGCCGTCCTGGCCGTCGACGATGAACTCCTGGGGAATGACATGGATAATCTGTTGATCGCTGGGCAGCATGATGCGCTGGCAGTCTTCCAGGAGGCGTTCTACATCTTTTGCCGTGATTTCATTATCGCGATTATTGATCGTGATGACGCCCTTGCTGCGCAGACTGCGGATATGGTCTCCGGCAATACCGACATTGACCGATCGTACCTGGATGCCGGATACATGTTCTGCCTGTTCGATGGCCGTACGGATCGCGTTCACTGTACGATCGATATTTACAACCACACCGCGGTTGAGCCCGTCGCTCGGAGCGCGGCCCACACCGAGAATATTGATCTGATCCAATTCATTAATCGAAGCCACGATGGCGCAGACCTTCGTGGTCCCTATGTCCAATCCAACGACTATGCGCTCTTCCATATGCTTACCTGCTGTTGCTGTGTTTTTAAAAATTTCATTGCTGATTGATTACTGTAGATACTTGGGAGCATCCTTCGTGACGACCTGCCCTTCAAACCGCAGATCGACATACGCGAGTTTATCCATTCCTTTCCGTGAGACAACCTGCTGATAAAAGGCCGTCCAGTTGCGCAGTGTGCGATCATAATCGCCGCGGCCAAACAATAATTTTACACCATTATCCTGAGAGAGGGCCACAACACCCGTTTCCGGATCGTACGCCACTTCACTGAGTGTGAGCGAGGCAAACGGGTGTTCCTGTGCCGCCTGCAGAAACGCTGTTATTTCATTAGCTGCCTTTCCCTTCAGAGTATCGCCAAAAGCCACATGCGGAAGTCCGTACACGAGTGGCACATTGACGGCCTTTCCGGGTATCCTCGGCAATACAATGCCGGTAGAGTCGAAATAGGGTTTGTTGTTCTGGTCGGCAAGGGTACCGATTGGCTGACGCTCGTTAATCCGGATGAGGAGCGTGCGCGGCGGTATCACCTGTACCATCGCTTCCTTCACGTAAGGGAGGGCCTCTACATCTTTTATGATCCGAAGGTAGGGCAGACTGTCCGGCGAAGTGTTCATCGGAACGGCTGCTTTCCTGATCACCTCCTGTTCAGGTGTGAACTTGTTGCCGGCGACAACTACCTTTTTAATGACCGTGGTCCGGTTGAAGTAGTAACCCGCGATCACTGCAGCCAGCAAAAGTACCCCGATGCCCAGCACATACCTTCCCTTGAGGCTGCCGCTGAACAGACTTCTGAGACGATCAAACCGGCCACCATTGGATTCGGCGATCTCGAATTCTGCGACGGGATATTCTTCTTCCGGGATATTTTGATTATTCAGAGGCTCGGATGAATCACTCATCGATGACCTCCTTTTTCAAAGAGACATTCCGTCAAAAGCAATATGTACCTGAAATTACGCAATGCTATTTCTTATTTGATTTCTGCAGTTTTGGAATTCCCTGTTGCAATGACTCGACAAACTGTTCACCGTACTTGTAAATGTCGCCGGCGCCCATCGTGATGACCAGGTCGCCCGGTTGTACGATCTCGACCAGCTTCGCCGGCAGTTCATTCTTGTCTGCCACATAATTGACACCCTTATGACCGAAGTCGCGTGCCGTGTCGGCAATCAGTTTGCCCGTGACACCTTCGATCGGTTTTTCACGGGCCGGGTAGATGTCGGTGACGACCAACACCTCGGCATCGAAGAAAGAGAGACCGAAGTCTTCATAAAGCTGCTGGGTGCGCGAATAAAGATGCGGCTGGAAAACCACTACCAGCCGTCGTTCCGGCCAACCCTTTCGGGCAGCATGTATCGTTGCTTTGACTTCCGTGGGATGATGGGCATAGTCGTCAACCACGATCACATTGTCTTTATCAGCCTTGACCTGGAAACGCCGATAGACACCACTGAATTTCTCTAATCCTTCCTTGATCTTGCTGAACGGCATGTTCAACTCAAAACCAATACCGACCGAAGCCAGTGCATTTTTGATATTGTGTTCGCCGGGAGCCTGAAGCGTGATGCGTCCCAAAGGCTTTTGATCGAAGAGGACCGTAAACGTGCTGTGGATCTCGCTCATTTTGATATCAACGGCACGAATCGTTGCCTGGGGGTTGAAGCCGTAGGTAAGCGTCCGGCGGCTGATTGAAGGGATAATGCTTCGCACCTCCGGCTCATCCAGGCAGACGACCACGCAGCCATAGAAGGGTACCTTGTTGGCAAATTCGATGAATGATCGTTTGATGTCGTCGATATCGGCGTAGATATCCATGTGATCGGTGTCGATGGTCGTGATCACCGCCAGCGAGGGACTCAGCTTCAGGAAGGTGCGGTCGAACTCATCGGCTTCGACAACGATGATGTCGCCCGAACCAACAACGGCATTGGTCTTGTCAAAACTGTGGACACGGCCGCCAACGATGATGGTCGGGTCGAACCCGCCGGATTGTGCCACGAGTCCTGTCATCGTTGTTGTGGTCGTCTTCCCGTGGGTTCCTGCGATGCCGATGCCGAACTTCATGCGCATTAGCTCGGCGAGCATCTCGGCCCGTTTGATGACCGGGATCTTCCGCGCCAGAGCTTCCCTGGTTTCAATATTCTCTTCGGCTTTCACGGCACTGGTGAAGACCACCACATCGGCGCCATCGATATTTTCAGGCGCATGGCCGATATGGATTTCGGCACCCATCTTTTTGAGCCGTTCGGTATTTTCGCTGACGGCTCCATCCGAACCGGTCACTTTATAGCCTTTACGGATCAGGATCTCCGCGATGCCGCTCATACCGATACCACCGATGCCCACCATATGAATATGGCGTGTCTTTCCAAAAATCGGTTGTGTCTGTACGTTCTTAGTCATAGTGATTCGTATCCATTTCTTTGTCCGGCTGCAGCAGCCGGATGATTTCACCGGCTATGTCGTGTGCCGCCTGTGGCCTGGCCATCTTCAGGGCGGCATTACTCATCGTTTTCCTGAGTTGATCATCATCTAACAATGCTGCGACCTCCGTTCCGAGTTCGGCTTTTAACCGTACGTCTTCGATCATCTTAGCCGCCCCTTGCTCAACCATTGCCTTGGCGTTGTAGGTCTGATGGTCCCCGGCAACATTAGATGAGGGCACCAGGAGTGATGGCTTGCCGGTCATGGCCAGTTCGGCGCAGGAAATAGCACCGGACCGGCTGATCACCACGTCGGATGCGGCATAAGCGCCCGGCATATCATCGATAAAGGGTAACAGCCGAACACGGGGGAATAAATCATTATTAAATCGTTCTTTAAGATCCTCGAAATATCGTTTTCCACACTGCCACAACACCTGTATTTCGTTGTTTTGTGTCAGTTGCCCGATATTTTCGAGTACCGCCTCATTGATGGCACGCGCTCCGCCACTACCGCCTAGCACAAGGAGCGTGCGCATATCATTCAACTCGTATTTTTTTAAAAACGCTACGCGCTCACCTTTCAGGATGTCAGCCCGGGTCGGGTTGCCGAGCAGTCTTGTTTTGCCTTTCGGGAAATAACGGTCTGCCTGCGGAAACGCGGTGAAGATCACCCTGGCATTTTTAGCAAGCAACCTGTTGGTTAGCCCCGGGTAACTATTTTGTTCCTGCAACACGACAGGTATGCCCATCTTTGCAGCCACCCAGCCGACAGGTCCAGCCACATAGCCTCCGCATGCAATCACGACGGCTGGACGAACCTTTCGTATGATGGTCATACTCTGAAACAGGCTGACGACCAGCTTGACCGGGAACGTCAGGTTCTTTGCTGTCAGGCGTCGTATCAACCCACTGATCCAGATGTTGTAAATCGGATACCCGGCCTTAGGCACCAGTTCCCACTCCAGGTGGTTTCGTGTACCGGCAAATACGATGTCACCCGTTTGCGGCATCGACCGCAGCGCGTCGGCAATAGCCAGCGCGGGTATGATATGTCCGCCGGTCCCGCCCGCGGCAAGGAGCATGTTGAAACGGTTGTCACTCATGCCGCACCTCCACCGGATTTGACGAATGTCGCGTACAAGTAGTGAGCCATTCTCCACGGATGTGGAGAGGGGTTGGGGTGAGGTAAAACAGGCCAAATCTGTATTTGGAAGCAGTGCTTCCGGGTCTGCGTTCCCAAGCAGAGCATGGGAACGAGGAAAATGGAGGCGACTTTCCTTGTCCCCTTGAGGGGACTTATAGGGGGTGTTCGCAGCGCGTCATGATGAATACGCTCGCCAAACAATGAGGCGCCCGCAGACACCCACCTTAATCCTCCCTCGAGGGAGGAGATAGGGAAGGATAATATGTCTAACCAATTCCTCATGCTCTGGCGGCCCGTTTGTGTTTGGAGATGTTGAGCAGGATACCGATCAGCACTCCCGAGAACAACAGGTTGGTTCCCCCGTAGCTGACGAAGGGCATAGGCAGACCGGTCACCGGGAATAATCCCGATGCCACTGCCGCATTGAAGAAAGCATACAAAACGATGGATAACGTACAGGCGGCGGCCAGGAGAACCCCGGAGGGATCCATGGCATTTTTGCTATATACAGGAACCCACGCGCCAGAATGACGATGTACAGCAACAGGATGAATGCCGCTCCGATGAGGCCGTATTCCTCACTGATAATCGCAAAGATAAAATCGTTATAAGGCGCCGGCAGGAAGTATCGCTGGGCGCTTTTGCCCGGGCCCACGCCGAACAGTTCACCACGTGCAACGGCTATCTCGGCCTGTTGCGTCTGGTATCCGTCATCCAGGGCAAACTGATCGCTCTTGATGTGAACGATATTATTGATATAGGATTTGATTCGCTGCTGCCGTTCATGCGAGTGACCGATCAGCAGGATGCTACCGAGAACGCCGATGGCAATCAGACCGCCCAGGTGCAAGGTGCTGATGCGTCCGACAAACATCACCATCAGGCAAATGAGCATGAGTAATGCCGCACTGCTGAAATCCTCGATACCGATCAGGGCACAGGTCGTCACTACCCAAAACATGATAGGCACGAAGGTTTTACTGAAATCTTTGATGTAATCCTGTTTCTGCTGTATCAAAGCGACAACGTAGACAAGCAGAGATGCCTCGGCCATAGATGAAGGCTGGAATGAGAACCCGGCAATGTCGATCCAGCGTTTGGCACCGTATTTCTCCGCACCAAAAGCGATGAGCGCGGCCAGGAAGATCCAGCTCATTATAAGAGCTATGCGGCTGTATTTCATCACCTTGTGATAATCGATCTTGGAGAAGATGAGCAGGATGATAAAAGCGATAAAGAGCTTGATCAGGTGACCAAATACAAGATGTATGGCGGAGACGTGTTTGGTTTCGGCAAAATAGGCGATGGATGAATAGACGGCCATCAACCCCACCATGATGAGCATCACAACCACAGCCAGCAGCACACGGTCGCTGCCTCGTTTGCCATAGTCAATCTCCTCGACACTGGTGGCCATGATGTAGGGGTTCTTATTTCTTGCCGACGTGAAATACATCTCAGAGGTTCCTCACTGCTTCTTTAAATACCTGTCCCCGGTGTTCGTAGTTGTCGAACATGTCGAAGGACGCGCATGCCGGGCTCAGCAAAACGACGTCGCCTTTTTTAGCCAGGAAACTCGAGGCTTTGACCGCTTCATCCATCGATTTGGCCCGAACGAATTCCGATACCCTGCCTTTGAATTCTTTTTCTACTTTGTCCGCACTCTCTCCGATGGCAATGATTGCCCGCACTTTTTGCCGAACGAACATGTGCAGTTCTCTATAGTCGTTTCCTTTATCTCTTCCACCCAGGATAAGTACGATCGGACGTTCGAAGCTTCCCAGGGCATACCAGACGGCATTGACATTTGTCGCCTTGCTGTCGTTTATATACCGGATGCCATCCAGTTCCCGTACAAACTCGAGGCGGTGCTCCACACCCTCGAAATGGGAGAGGCTCTCGCGGATGGCCTCGTTTCTGATTTCAAAAGCACGGGCAGCCAATATGGCTGCCAGACCGTTTCTCAGGTTATGCTGCCCGCGCAGGCTAACTTCTTCGGTTTTCATGATCGATTCTTCCCGGTTATTAAGGCGGACGACAATTTCCCCCGCGCGGATGAAAGCACCTTCCGGTACTTCATCCACGAGAGAGAATGCCAGCAAATGAGGCATCGGGTTGTCGTCTGTGTGATTCTTCATGTGATCCCCGATGATGGGATCGTCAAAATCGTATATAAAAAAGTCTTCACTGGCCTGGTTCTCGATGATCCGGAACTTGGACTGAACGTAGTTTTTGAGCTTGTGATCGTACCGGTCCATGTGATCGGGCGTGATATTCAGGATGGCGGCTACATGAGGGTGGAACGTGTCGATGTGATCGAGCTGAAAGCTGCTCACTTCCAGGATGATATCCGTTCGTTCATCAGCCTGTTCCACCACATCAGAGAAGGCCACCCCGATATTCCCGGCGGTGACGTGATTTCGTCCGGCTGTCTTCCAGAGATGATCGATCCAGCTTGTTGTGGTCGTTTTCCCGTTTGTGCCGGTGATGGCTGCGATGTTACCCTTGCAGAACCAGCTTGCCGCCTCAATTTCGGAATAGATCGGCCGGCCTTCATCTGAAAAATGACGAATGATGGCGCTGGTGTCGGGCACTCCCGGACTGGTGACCAGGATATCTGCATCGAGCGCCCGGCTGGTATGGCCGTTTTGTTCAAAAGGTACATCGGTTTCCAGAAGACGTGTTTCGGCAGTTTTTGAAACAGGACCGCTATCGGAAACAAATACGGCGTATCCCTTCCGTTTCAACAGGCAGGCTGCTGCGATACCGCTGCGGGCAGCTCCGGCGATGGTAATATGTTTCCCTTTCATATCCATCATCGCAGCTTCAGGGTGACGAGGGATGAGAGTGCCAGTAACACGGAGATGATCCAGAAACGGACCACAATTTTGGATTCGGGCCAGCCTGCTTTTTCAAAATGATGATGGATCGGAGCCATCAGGAAGTACCGCCGTCCTTCCCCGTATTTCTTCTTCGTGTATTTGAAATAAGTTGTCTGAATGATCACGGAGACCGTCTCCAGGAAGAAGACACCGCACAGGATCGGTAGAATCAGTTCCTTGCGAACCATCAGGGCCACGGCACCGATAGCACCACCGATCGCCAGTGATCCGGTATCTCCCATAAATACCTGTGCAGGATAGGAGTTATACCACAAGAAGCCGAGACAGGCACCAATCAGCGCCGAACAGAAGATGGTTAGTTCACCGGCTCCCGGCAGGTAGAGGATATCGAGGAAATGAGAGAAGTCGGTACGGCCGGAGACGTAACAGAAAATACCAAGCGTCAGAACGACGATGGCGGAAATGCCGGCAGCTAACCCGTCGAGCCCGTCGGTCAGATTCACGGCGTTGCTTACTGCTGTGATCACGAAAATCACTACCGGTATGTAAGTGATCCAGCCAAGTGCCTCACCCAATACAGCATAATTGATGTTGATATTCTTGACAAAGGGTACTGTAGTGAGAGTGTTGTATGAGTGAAATTCCGGGTAAGTGTAGATTACCAGACCCAGGATGAGTCCGACGAGCACCTGTCCGGCTACTTTTACCCAGCTGTATAGTCCTTTCTTGTTCTTCCTGATAATCTTGATGTAATCGTCCAGGAAACCGACGATGCCGAGGGTCAGCATCACGAAAAATACCAGCCAGCCATAGACATTACCTGGGCGGATCCAAAGTACACTGGGCAGTAATGTGGCCAGGAGAATGATCAATCCGCCCATACTTGGCGTGCCTGCTTTGCTGAGATGCGAGTCCAGACCAATGTCGGTGCGGATCGTTTCTCCAAGCTGCATCTTCTTGAGCCAGTTGATGATATACTTGCCGATGATCAGGCTGATGATCAGTGCCGTGGCCGCAGCCAGCACGCTTCTGGTCGAGATGTACGAGAAAGCCCCAAAGCCGGGCGGATGATAGTGAATTTCGAACCAATTGAGTATCCAGTACAGCATTATCCCTCCTCCGTGTTGAGATGATGACTGTCCCGTGTTTTAATGGCTTCCTTCGCAATCTTGCGATCGTCGAACGGATGCCGTTTCCCATTAATCTCCTGATAATCTTCATGACCCTTGCCCGCAATTAACACGAGGTCGTCATTATTGGAGGAAGTAATGGCATGCACAATGGCCTTTCTCCGGTCGGATATCCGTTCTGCTTCTTCCGGATGATCCATGCCCGTGTAAATTTCATCGATGATCGTTTCGGGATCTTCGGTACGGGGGTTGTCGGAGGTGACGATGACCCGATCGCCGTATGTTTCAGCGATCTTTCCCATCACCGGACGCTTACTCCGGTCACGATCTCCCCCGCATCCGAAAACAATAACCAGTTGCTGATGAGGCTGGCGCGCCGCGTGAAGCGTGGATGATACTTTCTCAAGAGCGTCCGGCGTATGTGCGTAATCCACAAAAACATGCGGATATGGGTTCTCTGAATCAATTGTTACCCGATCGAGCCGGCCAGGTGCTCCTTTTGCTGTTTTCAGAGCTTCAGCAACGTCTTCGGGTTCAAAACCAAGCGATGTGCAGATGAGAAATGCCTGTGCCACATTATACGCATTGAACTCACCGACCAGTGGACTTTCCACCGGCAGGCTGTTCACCGAAAGGGAGAGACCGGAGGCGGTATTTGAGTTAATCCGCAAACGATAGGGAAGGTGAATATTCTGGCCAAACGTGTAGACTTTTCCCTTGCAGCCGTCAGCCATGTATGATCCGTAGTGATCATCGCCATTGAGAACGGCAAAACCGCGTTCGGGAACCTGATGGAAAAGCTTTTGCTTGGCAGCGGCATACGCTTCCATCGTCTTATGATAATCCAGGTGATCAAGCGTCAGGTTCGTGAATGCCGCGACCTCAAAATCCAGTCCGGATACGCGGTCCTGGTCCAATGCATGCGACGACACTTCCATGGATACAAATTCGGTGCCCAGATCAGCAATCTTACGCAGGTCATCGGCAAGTTCAACAGGGTCGGCCGTTGTGTATTTGCTCGCCTCCGAC
>DATFNI010000035.1:0-3150 GCA_035266485.1 Balneolales bacterium | reverse complement strand
TGAAATCGCTTCGTTTTCGTTCTCAAACGATCTCTGAAGAGATGCCGTACACGGCAAAATCTACATTCAAAAAGCAATACAACTTCATGGATAACTTGTAATTAAAGCCCTTACAATTAGAACCCCGAAAAACATCATCTTTAAGTTTCATTTGTCAGTTCAGCCAATCTAAAGTTTATTTCAATTCTACATAAGATACTGGTAACCAATATGTTAAAATAAAACACTTGATCGACATCCCATATGAATCTCTCAGAATCCTACTTCATTGGGGCACGTCCAAAATAATGTAAGCGCTTACATTTGTCAAGATCTAAAATCAAAAAAATATATAGGTAAATTTTAAAGACCAGATCAGTGCCGCGGGTACTAAAGATCAGCATGGCAGGGGACGATAACCCATTTAAAATTCGATAGGATTAATTTAGTACCAATTCATCTCATGCATCTGCCTTCATACGATGTGATCCAGAGGCTGAGATCGCCGATTAACAACATCACTGGCTATTATAAGTATCCATGAGACTCTCACTCCGCCTGCAAATCATATTGCTCTTATCAGTCATTGGCGTTATAACTGCCATCTTTATGGCAGTCTATTTCCCCTATAACGCCCGTGAAATGGGAACTCAAATCCTTTCCACTTCATCGAAACAAACAGCCGAGGTGCTTGCCCAGGAACTTTCGATAGGTTTGGAAACCCGTATTCTGGATAATGGCGAGAGTATCCGTGAATTACTTCATCCCTTTGACAATAAAACCCTGGATGACGGGGTGGGTGCCGCTACGGTATTCGACGAAAACGGCAAGTACTTGTATGGTGTAGGTCCGGGTAATCAAAAACTGGATGTCTCTTCAATACCGGATAATACTATCGAGGATGTTACCGAAAACATGATCACGTACACCGTACCTATCTATAAGAAGGTAGAAGACGGGAAAACCAGAACCGCAATCGGGGCCCTTAAGATACAATTCACAACCCTCTGGTTACGGGAAAATGCACATCATCTGTTGCTGGTTACGCTCTATGCCTCCTTTTTTGCGATGATCATGTTTTCGTTTATCGGGTATGCTTACGGAACAAGGATCTATAAACCCATTCAGAAAACAATCGCACATCTGATCCATGTTTCGGGCAGCATGAGCGAGGCGTCGATGCAACTATCCGCTTCAAGCGAAGAAATGGCCGAGGGGGCTTCCAAACAGGCATCCTCCCTTGAAGAGACCTCTGCATCCATTGAAGAATTGAGTTCCATGACGCGTCAGAATGCGGAAACATCCAAAGAAGCCAATAAGCTTGCCGCTCAAAACAAGCAGGCTTCAGAGGAAGGCAATGCAGCCATGATGCAACTGCGGGCAGCAATGAACCAGCTGAAAGTCTCTACTGATGAAACATCAAAAATCATAAAGGCCATTGACGAGATTGCTTTTCAGACAAACCTGCTCGCTCTGAATGCAGCCGTTGAAGCCGCCCGTGCCGGTGATGCCGGACTCGGATTTGCCGTGGTCGCCGATGAAGTCCGCCGGCTGGCTCTCAAAACATCCGAGGCAGCCAAAGAAACTGAGTCCATTATTGAGGAGAAGAAACATGCTACCGATGAAGGGGTGAATCTTGTAGAAGACGCGGCCAATATGCTCGAAAACATCACGCAGAAATCGGTACGTGTAAGTGAACTCATATCAGAAATTTCAACAGCATCCTTTGAACAGTCCCAGGGATTGGATCAGATAAGCAAAGCAATGAACAGCGTCGACTCGGTGACACAGAAAAATGCCGCCGGTGCTGAACAAAATGCTTCTGCCGCTGCTAATCTGAAGAGCGAAGCATACCAGTTGAAAAAGATTGTTCAAACTCTCACAAGTCTTGTGGCCACCCAGGTTCATAACAAAAAAGAAGAAAAACCGGTTTCCAATCAAAAAGAGGATGAATTACTGGACGACGATACGTTTTTATGGCCGTCATTCAGGGACAGAAACAAGAACTCCCACCTGGAAAACGACCGGGAAGTACACGCCTATCTTGAAAACTTCTATGCCGGCTTACAGGATGGAAAAAATCCAGGGAATGGAAAGTCCGACCCCTCAAAAATTATTCCCATGGACGACGATTTTGAAGATTTCGATTAGTATGAATACCCCTGCAAATCGAATCCCCCGTCATGTACTCTTTTGTCTTTGATCCGAAATTACAGGGTTCCGCGCAGGTTCAGTTCCTGAAGTGATTTTACCAGTTCATAAACAGGCCGTTCGTCCAGCGTTTTTACAACCGTCTGAAGTCTTTCCCGGTCTGATTCGGATATCTTGTTGTATGTAAGACGGGAAAACTTGTTCACAACGGCATCCCACTTTGCGGGCCGTGTGCTAAAACCCTCATAATCACTTTTCTCTATAGAATAGGACTTACCACCTTGGGTCGTGATTGCAAGTCTTATGGGCATTTCCCGGGGAAATCTTTCTGACAAATCGTCCGCTTCACGCACATAAACCTTTCGTAGCAGTTGTTGAATATCGGATGCTCTAATCCGTTCTTTCCGGTACTGCTCCGGCATAACATGACCATCCAGAAGCGCCGCGGCGATCATGTAATGGAGGCTATGATCGGCTTCTTCCTTGCGGGTCACTTTCGTCTTGTCCCCTTCTTCCCCGCCCCCAATGATATGATATGCGACATCGAAAGTCTCCAGATCAATGCGTTCCACTTCGGCGGCATCGATGTGATGCTCCTCTCTCAGATCCATGACACCCTCCAGGGTCGACTGCGAGTGGATCTCAGCATTAAATTTTTTTGTGATGGTATTGGTCACTTTTTCGAGATTCTCGTTCTCCCAGTCTATTTCAAAACGACCAGAGATACTGTCCATAAATCCCTTGTTTCCCTCAAAAACTTGTCGCGGACCCGTAATCCCCTGTTTGGCCAGGAAAGCAGCATGGATCCCACAAAAAGCGGCATTGGGATAAGCCATCCCCTTCCAGTGCGATAAAGAGCCCGTACGGGTAACTCTTAAGGCATTAAAAGCCGTGCCTGCGATGGCAATGGCATTTATCAATTGCTCTTCATCAAAATTCATAACTTTTCCGACGGCTGCCGCCACGGCATACAGGCCTTGTACGGTATGATCAAATCCTTTATCACGTACCGGCGCGACA
>DATFNI010000034.1:0-4540 GCA_035266485.1 Balneolales bacterium | reverse complement strand
TGCCATGCCGTCGGCAATGAGGGCGCGTCCGCTTTCATGTGATTCAGAATAAAGACCCATACCGCGCGCATGCAACATTTTTGCAAGTTGTCTGAAATGGTTTTTGACAATTAAGTGGGCAATTGTCTGACGAAAATCCCACAGAAAGCGGTCGCTTGCCTGCGAACTTTGAACGATATAGCCCGCTAATACCGGTAACCATGGCTTCATACTGTAACCGGTATAATCTTTGAAATCCTGCATCATAGTTTCGGTCCAGTTTTCGGCGCCTGCCTCCCAGCTATCCGTTGTCATATACTGAAGACCTTTTTTGCCCATCATCCCTCCGGTAGCGCTCTTGTACATATTCAGGTAATGCGTATAATACGCGTCAACATCTGCAGCGCTCATTTTGTCTACTTCAAGTCCGGTGGCTTCAGCCGATGCAGGATGGTTGGTGATGCCAAGCAGAGAGTAGCCAATGCGTAACACCATCCAGTTTCCCGGAGGAGGCGTCCATGAAAGCGTTCCATCCTTTTGCATTTTTGAGGTAAGATCAATCACATCACTTTTTTTGACCGTCTCGGATGCCGGAATCGCCCTGGTAGCCATGCTATAGATACCTGTGGATGGCGTAAATGCCGCCTTATCTGCTAATCTATTGACCCTTGGACCTGTATGCAGATTGAATTCCGAAATCTCTGTCCCTTTGGGTGGGGACGAATTGCCAAACATCCTGGCCATTCCCCCGGCCGGTGGAGGAGGTGGTGTTTTTATAGAAAAACGAAAGTATTTTGCGGTTACAGGTTCAAATGTAAGCGTACGCTGTCCCACTCCACCTTCAGGTATTTCCAATACGGTTCGAAACGTTGTGCCGTCATTACTCACCTCAAGAGCCCAATTACTGCCACCAGATCCACGTCCAAATCTGCGGCCACCTCCTATGGTACCAATCGTTACAGACTGGAAAGTCTTTGGTTGGGGAAATTCGTACTGAATCCACGCTTTTTGTCCAACTGCGAATGAGGGTAACAAAGTCGTATCTGCGAAGCTTCCATTGGTTAATGAAGTAAGATTAAAATTTCCACCACTTGAAGTAACTTTGGGCTGCAATGACCGGAGTGTCTTGTCAATAGCCGGCAGCTTAAACGCGACAACGGCAACATCTTTATAATATTCCGGTTTTTTTGCATTCGGATTGGCATTGGAAGAGCCCCTTCCCTGAAAAGGAACATTCTGAAATGGTCCGGTTGTCTCAGGTGGTTGAGGTAGTTTACCATTGAATAACTGACCGCCGTTTATTCTGATCTGACTCCATGCGTACTTCTTCATTCCCTGCGACGGTTTGACCCATGGCCCCCCGCTTTCGCTCCATCCCGGTGAACTGTCAATGTTCAGCTCCATATTCAGAGAATCGGTTAACTTTGTCGTCAGTCGAAATGCATCTTTCCATGCAGGCGTCATATATGCCAGGCGATGTTTCACTACTGTCGGGGTCTGTATTGCAGCATTAATTGAAGTGACTCCTGCAATTCCCACACTATGCATCCAATCAAGGTCTTCCCTGATGCCCTTTTCAGTGATGTTTCCGTTCATCCAGTGCCACCAGACACGCGGGCGGGCACTTTTCGGAGGGGTAACAAATCCACGATATAGTGCACCAGACCGGGTTGTCTGTGTAGCAGATGTAGCCTCTTGTGCTATTGCCAATTGGCAAACTGTTAGCAAAACCAACGCTATCTTTCCAGATGCAAATAGAACTTTTTTCATTGTTGTTATGGTTTATTTCGAGATTTAAAAATCCTTTTATCAATTCGTTGATGACCTGAGTATTTTCACCGGCCCGATTCGTCCCCAAGGCAACAGCAGGGTGCCCGCCCTGTAGAGCTGCTTCTACTTCATCCCGACCGGACCCACGTTATCGAATATGAATGCGATTTCCTTTCCCCCGCATAATGAATCCCTGGCGGATAATTTGTTTACGTAACTTCTCAATATGACCTATAGCTGAATCGAAAAAACTAATCGCAGCAGTTGCTGATAGCGATATACGGTTGATAACCTTCTTCTGATCGATTTCATGATGTGGATTTTATTGCTACGATTAATAGATGACATATCCCAAAAATTGAACGCTTATATTCAATTTTTTACAAGATATCTTTGCATGAATTTTATGAATATGTTCCAGTCTGAGGGTACAGTGCCATGACCGCCATTGTGCATATAATAGCCTATCGTGTGTAAGATTGGTTTTCCTGCCGGAGGCCATTGGTCCGTACCTAATCCTTGTTTTCCTAACAATCTGTAAACTTTCCCGGCATCAACGGCCGCCAAAAATTCACCTTTGGGATCCGACCAAAGATCTTTATTACCTGTTTGAAGCAGAACGGGACGAGGTGCAATCAGCGAGAGCAGCATGTTGCCATCCACAGGTAACCGATCGACGTGATGTGCAAATTTTTGATAGTTGGCACAGAACTGATAAGGGAACCTGGATGGAGCAGTTAGATGTGCAATGGTTTCGCCAAAATTTCTCCTGCTCAGAGCTGCCCCTCCCTCACCTGAACAACTGGCAATAACCAACGCAAAACGCTGATCACGGGCAGCGGCCCAAAGTACGGTTTTCCCCAGACGAGATATCCCCATTAAGGCGACATGCTTCGAATCAACCATGTTATCCGTTTCCAAATAATCCATCGCCCGGCTCAATCCCCACGCCCAGGCCGCAATGGCACCCCATTGATCTGATCCCGGTTTTGTTTGTCCCTTTTCCAGATATAATCCTTCAATCCCATATTTGATACCGCCAGAAAAATCCGGCTCGATATCGCCATAATAGACCAGAGCTACTCCAATTCCATGAGACAGTAACATGGGTACATTGATTTTCCCGAACTTCGCACTCTTAGGAGCCGGAACTCTCTTATGCTCCCTGTTCCACATTTTTCCACGTTTGACACCCGGATCATCAACCATACTTGAATTAGGGTAAAAGTCCGGTGTAAGAAGAAGAGGGACCGGTTTTTGGGCGTTTGCAGGTGTGTAAATAAGAAGATCCATCTTTGGTCCACTCTTATCCTTCGAAAAATAAACTGTAACCTGTCTCCGGATTGCTTTGCCCCCAAAAGCGGGGGTTCCTTCATCAAACACATCAAAAGCCATGTCAGAAGGACGCCCGGGAGCATGACCAAACTGATCTTCTTTGTACCATTCCTGAATTTGAGGACGCCGTATCTGAAACCACTGTTTAGGGCTGGTTACCTGTTTGCCATTTACAAACTGCAATGGGTTTGGAAGAGTGTAAGAGCCGACTTTTGCCTGATCATAGTTAACGGGGATACCGGCCACCGTATCAGGTGGTGGATGGTTCTGTCCATAGAGTCCCGAAACAACAATTAAGGATAAGATAGTCCACAGTACTATTGTGCAATAACATCTGAATAGATTACAACTACTATGTAATGAACTGCTTTTCAACACTTATTCTGCATCCTCATTAATACTATAATTATACATTCGTCATATGAATTACTGCTGTTCACAGTTTTGCCCACCAGGTAATCCTGACTCGGGTATTAGCTCGTTTTTGTCAAAATGCTTCCATATTGCAAAGGTTTTCCATTTATGTCTGGGAGCAAGTCTGATGGAGTGGTTATCTCCCTGCTATAGACAGCTATGCCGGAGAAATATGTTAAACCGTAAACGGGCTGATCCGAATCAAGCGCAGCGGAGGCCATTTTACGCTGACAGGCTTGCAAAAATGACATGGGTAAAAATAAGGTGGCGGTACCGGCAGCGCCGAGCTTAATAAATGTTCTTCTTTTCATTTCTGTAGTGCCTGTTTATTTCGAAAAGGATTTTCAGTTTGTTCTGTTGTGCATCATGAATGGAACCCTAATCGCTGTAACCCTTACAATACCATTTTCCGGTAAGCGGTGCAGGCCATTTCAATATGAACTTTTATGCTTTGCGTTATGAATCCTATCTATTAAACCAGAGTCAGCTGATCATAACATCTACTATCAACCCAACAGAACTGAGCACGAAAAGAAGAGGACACCAGAATGCCAGCAGCCGCAGGGGTACCATATAACAAATGCCAATCGAGGCTTAGCTGATTGGCATTTGTTTTTTTAACCTGGAAGTGGTTTAATTAGCCTTTATATCAGGCGACCTAATAGGTTATTCGAGCCAATTCCTGATTAATCTGCATTAGCTTTGATTCGTTAACCCGAAACCGGTCAGGAAGTCCTCGATTTGCACGTTCAAGAGGAAAACCCATGACCTGACTCAACCAGGAAGAATCCATGAGTTCAGGTATCTCCTGATGCAAGACGCTTCGCACGTTCCAATTGGTCAGTAAGAGCCCAAGTTTATCCTTAATGCTGAAGGAAAGATTGGTGTTCGTCTCCATCTGTTTTAGTCCTTCATTGATGGATTTCAATTTGCTCTCAGTCAATTGATCGGGAGCAAATTGTGCAATCTGCTGTAACGTGCGATTCCCGGCCAATTGTAGCTGACCACTTTTCACAATCTGTGGAATGTATTTTTCAAGTAC
>DATFNI010000033.1:0-4015 GCA_035266485.1 Balneolales bacterium | reverse complement strand
GGAAGGAAGGAATTTTTCAGGTACACCAGCCGACAGTTCCCACTACATTCTTAATGAAACGGCGGTCAAGGCGATGGGATTGAAACCTCCTTATGTCGGACAACAAATTTCTTTTCATGACCGCAAGGGGACTATCATAGGAATTGTCAGAGATTTTAATTTCAGATCACTAAAAGAAAAAATATCACCTCTGCTTTTTTATTCTTGGAAATGGAAAGGCAATATGCTGTATGTCCGGACCACGGCACAGGATGCGCATCAAGCCATAGCAGCCGTAAAGAAGCAATACGATAAATATGCCGGTGACACACCTTTTAGCTACAATTTCATAGATTCGCAATTTGCCAACCAATATAAATCAGATCAGCGGGCAGGTATCTTGTTCAACCTGTTCGCAGCCATTGCTATCTTTATTTCCTGTTTAGGATTATTGGGTCTGACCACTTTTATAGCCCAGAAAAGAACGAAAGAGATTGGCGTCCGCAAGGTTCTGGGTGCAAGCGTGCCAAGCATCATCAGGCTGATCAGCAAAGATTACCTTAAGCTGGTCGTGTTAGCCGTTCTTGTCGCTTCACCTGTTGCATGGTGGAGTATGAATAAATGGCTTCAGGAGTTTGCCTATCGCATAAAGATGAGTCCGGACATATTTCTAGGAGCCGGAGTCGTAGCGATGGTAATCGCCCTCGTCACGGTAAGCTGGCAATCGATTCGTGCAGCCGTTGCAAATCCTGTAGAAAGTTTACGCAATGAGTAGGAACCTACTTAGGTAATTTTGAATGTTGAATTATGAATGTTGAATTAAGCAAGGCCCACAGACCACTGACTACCAACAACTGACAACGAACAAACAAGCTGATGGCGACTTTCACACTTTAACACCTAAATACCTTAACACTTTGATCCGCAATTACTTTAAAATAGCACTCCGAAACCTGAAGAGACACAAGCTCTACAGTTTCATCAATATTGCCGGACTATCCGTTGGGTTGACCGTGTGCATACTTATTCTCATGTATGTTCAGTTTCAATTGAGTTTTGATCAGTTTAACTCCAAATCCAACAGGATATACCGGGCATGGGAAAAAGAAAGCTATGCAAGCGGTGAGAAACATTTTAATGTAGCAACGCCCGTTCCTCTTGGACCGACGCTGAAACAGGATATCCCCGAAGTAGAGGCCGTTACCCGGCTTTATGCATTCAATGATGTCGTCAAATCCTCAAACGATCAGCAGGCGACCCCGGAGCCGGTGATGATGGTCGATCCGTCTTTTCTGAAGATTTTTGATTTCAACCTGTTGCGTGGGAATAAGAATACCGTCTTTGATAAACCAAATTCCGTGGTCATCACGCCTGAAATTGCCAAACAATTTTTCGGACAACGCGATCCCATTGAACAAACGCTCTCCATAAAGACGGGAGACAAAGTAACCAACTTTGTTGTGTCGGGTATCATTAAAGCGCCGCCGGCAAATTCAAGCCTGCAATTTCAGATACTCATTCCGTTCTCGAATGTCTCTTTATTCTTCAATCAACGCAATCAGCACAGCTGGTTCAATGTATCAGTTGAAACCTATGTCTTACTTAACAAGGGGGTTACACCGGAACAGCTGACCGGCAAGCTGGCAGCCATGATGAAACAAACCCTTGGAGACGATTATAGCAGGAGTCACTATACCGTCGGTCTTCAACCGTTAACCGATATTCATTTAAATATCAAGTATCCGGAAGCAATTGCCCTGGTCAGTAATCCGGTCTATTCCTACATTCTGGCTGTTATTGCTCTTTTGATACTGGCTATTGTCTGTATCAACTTTATGACGCTATCGATCAGCCGTTCAGCATTCAGAGGTAAAGAGGTAGGGATCAGGAAGACGATAGGAGCCGAACGCAGACAATTGATGATGCAGTTTTGGGGAGAAGCCTTCCTGGTAACGGTCATTGGACTTGCTGTTAGCTGTGTTCTGGCCACGTTGTTTCTTCCCCTGTTTAACCAACTCGCCGGTATCAGGCTTGTCCTTTCTTTTTCCTGGCAGACAATTCTCATCATTGGTGGTTCGGCTTTGTTGATCAGTTTGATATCGGGTATTTATCCTGCACTTATAATCTCCGGACTACATCCTTCAGAAGTTTTAAAGGGGAAAATCAAAATTGCAGGAAACAAAAGCTTTTTCCGCAGAGGGATGATTGTGCTTCAGTTTGCCCTTTCCATCGTTTTAATTATCGGCACGATTATCATCAATCAACAGATGGAGTATGTACGAACAACTGATCTCGGGTACAAAAAGGATGAACTGGTCGTACTTCCGTCCGGATTCAAGCCGGGTCCCAACACACCGGTCAGTAAGGTATTCGAGGAAGCCCAACGCCGCAAACAACTGCTTGAAACCAGGCTCAATTCCATCAGGGGCATCCGGGAAATCTCCGCTTGTATCTACACACCGGCACAATCCAGCGGCTGGTTTAATGCCGACTTTACAGATAACCAGGGACAACGGTATGATTTTCATTTCAACGTTGTCGATGCCAATTTTTTATCGACGATTGATGCAAAAATGGTGGAGGGTCGTTTCTTCTCAAAACAGAACACATCTGACGAACATAGGGGTATTGTAGTAAACGAGGCACTCGTCAGGCAATTCGGCTGGAAGAATCCGATTGGCAAGCGATTACCGGGGCCTCGGTTTAAGAACCATCAGGTTATAGGGGTGATCAGCGATTTTCATTACCAGTCGTTGCATACATCGATAAAGCCGCTTGTTCTGATAATGAATCCGGATTTGATTTTTAGCGGGATTGAGAACATCAGTGCTGTCTATCCTCCATCTGCCAGGTATATCATAAGATTACATACAGATAATATGCCCGCAACCATAACGCAATTGAAACAGGCCTGGAAAGAAGTCGCTCCGGCTGTTCCTTTTGAGTACACATTTGTTGATAACACACTCGACAACCAGTACAGGCAGGAGGAACAGCTTGGAAATATTGTCATGTGGGGCTCTTTGTTGGCCATAATACTTGCCTGCCTGGGATTGTTTGGCCTGTCCGTATTCTCGGCGCAACAGCGCACCAAAGAAATTGGCATCCGCAAAGTGCTCGGATCCTCTGTCGCCAAAATCGTTGTGCTGCTTTCAAAAGATTTTCTAAAACTGGTTGGAATAGGTTTCCTGATAGCCATACCCGTCGCCTGGTTTGCCATGAATCGCTGGCTCGAAAACTTCGCCTATCACATCCATATCGGACCTGGCATTTTCCTGCTGGCTGGTGCCATCGCTTTATTGATAGCCCTGGCAACAGTGAGCTGGCAATCGATACGGGCGGCAATAGAGGATCCGGTAAATAGTCTGCGCAATGAATGATAACAGTTAGTCATGAGTATTGAGTCATGAGTATTGAGTGGTGAGATAAAAAGAAAGCTGACAGCCCAGAACTAATAGTCTGAAATCATGGTAAAACATACTTTTTTGCTTATTTACCGCAATTTAAAGCGGTTCAAAAGTTCGTTTTTCATTAATCTGATCGGTTTGTCCGTTGGACTTGCCTGCGCTTTGTCAATTTTTCTTTGGGTGAACTCTGAAATGCATGTTGACAAATTCTTTAAAAAAGATAGTCAGCTTTTTCAAGTGATGGAGCACCAGAAGCATACAGGGAGCATCAGGGTCACTGATTCCACACCAGGACTTTTGTCAAAAGCTCTCGCTGAAGAAATGCCAGAAGTTGAATATGCCACAACGGCAACACCAACGTATTGGTTTGGGGGGATCACTCTGTCCGTTGGCGACAAAAACATTGAAGCAAACGGGAAGTATGCCGGGAAAGATTTTTTCAAGATATTTTCATACCACCTCATCCAGGGAAATAAAAACCAGTTACTCTCAGACACCAAGTCTATTGTAATTTCGAAAAAGCTGGCACTGAAACTGTTTGATTCGACACAAGACATTGTTGGGAAGACGATTGAGTGGCAGCACAGTATTCAATATCGCGTCTCGGGAATTTTTGAAGTCCCGGCTAA
>DATFNI010000032.1:0-2739 GCA_035266485.1 Balneolales bacterium | reverse complement strand
ATGCTGAATGTTGAAATAAAAGCCAGATGTTCGGATCCCGATAAAATCAGAAAGCTTCTGCATGAAAAAGGAGCCGATTTTAAAGGGCTGGATCATCAAATCGATACCTATTTCCATGTACCTGAAGGCAGATTAAAGCTGAGACAGGGATCCATAGAGAACAATCTCATCTATTACCAGAGGACAAACCAGGCAGGTCCAAAAACCTCACACATCGAACTCTTTCCGGTTGCCGAACAATCGGATGTATTGAAGACGATTCTCGTCACGGTCATGGGAATTCGATGGGTTGTGGATAAGCAACGGGAGATCTACTTCATGGATAACGTCAAGTTTCACATCGACCAGGTGGAAAGGCTGGGACACTTTGTTGAGATAGAGGCGATTGATTCGGATGGTTCGTTGCCTGAATCACGACTCCGGGAACAATGTGATTATTACATGGAATATTTGGGCATTCAAAACGAGGACCTCATCACATACTCTTACTCAGATATGATTGACGAACTATCCTGATTGATTTACGGCCTTACAAAAAGAGAAGCACCCCGTCTTCACAGGCGGGATGCTTTACAGGTTTTGGTAAGTGGAAAAAATAAATGATCAGATCAGGCGCTTTCCAGCTGAGGGATAAGCTCCATATTCTCTGAGGTTGCATCATCGTAGCCCTTGACACCCATTTCTGGAATATCAAGACCTTGCAGTTCATCTTCTCTGCTAACCCTGATGCCCATAATCTTGTCGCAGATTTTAAAGAAGGGATACATCAGTCCGAAGACAGCGGCAAAACAAACGATACCACCGATTAACTCGGCAAAAAACTGGCCGGGATTACCGTAGAACAGACCGGTTACGGGACCAGCAACACCATTCCAACCGGCACCATACGAGCCGTCAGCAAACAGTCCCAAAGCAAGGATACCCCACAGACCGTTTACACCGTGTACGGCAATAGCACCAACCGGGTCGTCGATCTTCATCTTTTGATCAATGAAGAAGACGGCAACGACAACCAAAACGCCGGCTATCGCACCAATGGTAAAGGCGGAAATAGCATTCACGAACGCACATGGGGCAGTGATCGCCACCAGACCGGCCAGCATGCCGTTAGCCATCATGCTGGGATCGGGTTTCTTGTATTTCCAGACCATGTAGAGGGTAGCAAACAGGGCACCACTGGCACTTGCAAGCATGGTGTTGGTAGCCACAACAGCAATGCGAAGATCTGTACCGGCAAGCGTGGATCCAGGGTTGAACCCGAACCAGCCGAATGCAAGAATGAACGTACCAATGATAGCCATCGGGATATTATGACCCGGAATGGCGTTGGCGGAACCATCTTTATTATACTTTCCGAGACGTGGACCAAGAACCATGGCACCAGCCAAAGCGGCCACGCCACCGACCATGTGCACGACAGAAGATCCGGCGAAGTCAACAACACCATGACCAAGACCGAAGTTGGTACCGAGGGCTGATAACCAGCCGCCTCCCCATACCCAGTTGCCATACAATGGATACACAATCATAGAGATAAACAATCCATATACCACGAATGATTTGAATTTCCATCTTTCTGCCATTGCACCGGTTGGGATGGTAGCGGTGGTATCCATGAATACCATCTGGAACAGGAAAAGAGCAAAAATGCCGACATCGTATACGTTACCATTCAGGAAAAATCCGGAACCGCCGATCAGACCAAAACTCTTTCCAAACAAGTGAAGTGTAAGTTCGGAGGTCAGGCCAGGTGTACCCCCGAGGGCTCCTACCGATCCGACACCTCCAAACATGAATGCAAATCCGCAGATCCAGAATCCAATGATTCCGAGGACATATATAAAAAAGTTCATACCCATGGTGTGGGACACATTTTTTGCCCGGGTAAAACCTGCTTCAACCATTGCGAATCCTGCCTGCATAAACATGACCAGGAATCCGGCGAAGAGAGTCCATACCAGGTTGATGGAAATAATATTATGACCTACTGCATTTCCAATCTCTTTTATCGTTGGCTGCCCGGCTGTTGCTGCGGGCACATCTTGTATGGTACCGGTCTTTGCTCCCGTCGGATCACCCTTTGCGTAGGATGTCGAGGGTGCCGCCGTTACCAGCATCATCATGATGACGAGTACGGAAAACACATATGCGGCCCAAGGAGTTTTTTGGGCCTTGTTAGTAATTGCATTCATGGTTTTGGATTTTAGGTTTCAGATATGTTTTATGTTGTATTGGCGATTTGAGATGAGTTTTATCCTTATCTGATTTTTGTACGACACTAAAGGGCTGCCTTACCCTTTTCACCAGTCCGGATACGTATCACATCTTCGACGTCATAAATGAAAATCTTGCCGTCTCCAACTTCTCCGGTTGAGGCCTCTTTCATTAGAGTTTCTACGAGCTGATCCACGCGATCATCAGTAACAACTATTTCAATTTGAGTGCGGGATACGAAGCCGGCGTCATAAGTCGCCCCTCTGTAAATCTGGGTCGCCCCCTGTTCCTCTCCGAATCCTTTTACTTCCATAAAAGTCATAAATCCAATGCCTGCTTTACTTAACGCAGCATGCACCTGTTCAAACTTTGCGGTCCGGATCACGGCTTCTACTTTCTTCATAATGTTGGCTGGGTTTTGGGTTTTTATTAGTGAGAACCTGGAATCATCAATAAATATTGAGGCAAATCGGACATTTACCATAATTAGTTATGATGTTAATATGAAATGTTTTAAAAAACAAT
>DATFNI010000031.1:0-7446 GCA_035266485.1 Balneolales bacterium | reverse complement strand
AGATCCATTTTCGGATCACTGTCATAGCTGAATTGCGGTTTTTCCAGTGTGCCCGTGATCATATAATAGATGGAGATATTACTCGGCTGCTTGAGCTGATAGGTCGTTTTGATGTCCAGATGCGGGTTTCCCGGGTCGCCGTTAAATGTGAGGTCGCCGGTATCAAGCGTGAATTTCTTCCCAAGCTGTGTAACATATCCCTGCCTGGAACTAAGATCACCAAAGACCTGTATGCTCTTGTTCGGTTTCTTCTGAAGCTGCAAATTACCGGTCAATTCGATGGCCATTTCAGGAGAGCTGTGACTTCTGAGCCACACGTTCCGGGGAGCCACAACTTTCATATCCATCCGTAATGAGTCGTACATCGCCAATGTAGTGTCCGGATTCTGGGGTTTCAGATGAACCGTTTCAACATTATTTGTGCTTAGCTGTTTGGGATAAACGTCGGCGTGGTCGATCTTCACATTGCCTGTTAAAACCGGATGTGCCGCGGTACCCTTCAGCTTTGTATCGAGGCTGACCGCTGCTTTATAATTGCGATTGTTGAATATCTGGAAATTATCCGATGTCGTGGAAATATCGAATTTACCAGGCTGAAGTCCATTCAGATTTATTTTTCCACTTACATCCAGGTTTCCGTTGCCACTTTCCATATGCAGCTTCTTGAGCACGAGACTGTCGGAGTCGAGGGCGAGATTCATAGCCATGTTCTTTAGCTTGATAGATGCCGGGAGAACCTGGACATCAGCGTCGGATACATCAAGGAAACCATGCGCCCGGGGATCTCCGTAAGTCCCGCCAATGTGGATTTTTGAATTGACAAGCCCTTGAAGATTATCGATCTCTTCGGGCATTACAAACCCGTTTAGCGCTTGCAAGTTGAAATCGGATGAGGTGATGTCGGCATCGAGGGAGTCTTTCGAATCGGGAAGCGTAATATGAAAGTTGTGCAAATCCACATACAACGGAACCTGGCCTCTGGCTAACAGCGCCTCCTGATTTTTTGAGATGAGCCGGGCAAAAAGGTGCAATTCGTGCTGGGGATGTTTATAGGTGAATCCGGCCTTTAGTGAATCGATAGGGACTCCTGAAAACTGGCTGTTTTGCAGCAAAAGTGATCCGTCCAAAACAGGCGCTCCGGCTTTTCCTGACAGCGTGGTGTTGAAACTGAAGGTTCCGGAAGCCTGGTTCCAACCCAAATCCTTCAATTCGGCAGCGAATTTCTTCAAGTTCACCCGGTCGATTTTTAAATCGCCCTGTACCTGATTATTAAAAAAAGTGGTGTCGAATTTTGCAGGGTTACCCAGAAGGAACGGGCAATCGAGTCTACCCTGCATCAGGGTAATACCCTTATCCCGTATCATTCCATTTGCCTTTAACGTTTCATGATTGATGTCAAGATTGAAACGGAGGGTGTCTAGCTCGAGCGATCCATAGGTGAGTGAATGCATGAGTATATGTGTATGAGTCAGTACAGAATCAGCGCGGATATCGACGGTGCTCTGCCCGCTTATGGTTCCATCAAAATAATGCTGACCCAGAAACAGATCCTGTATCGCACCAAGGTTGCATTTTTGCAATTTGAATGATCCTTGCTGAACCGCCTGGTTTATCTTACTGATATGCAGGTTTATGAGTGCACTGTCTGGTGATTCCAGTGTTATGGAATCACTTCGGATCGTCTTGTTTGCATAGATGATTGTTGCCGGCTGGTTCAGTGATAACCGGCGGTTCGGCGTTTCTATATAAAAAGATTGGATACCCAAATTGGCACTATCCGGCGTGACAAAATAGGTCCCCTTCTGTTCAGATCCGGTACCCGGGTGAGCCACAAGAGAAACATCATAATGACCGCTGAAGCGATGGTCACTGTTTTCACCTTCGGTTGTTAGTTTGAAATCCCGGAGCGTGAGGCCATTGACCGCAGGAGTTTTTAATTCGGTATAGATTTTGTACCGAGGCTTGTTCGTCAGCCTGATTTCCATCTGTCCATTGAGCTCATCAGCAGTGAACTCATTGTAGGAGATATGATTCAGATAGTAGGAAGTCACAAATTTCATGGTACTGTCCTGCAAGGATAAATCACCCAACAAATCTCCCTTTGCCTGCAACGTCTTAACTCCGAGTAAGGGGGAAAGGGATCGAATGTCTTTGAGGGATATATCGTAATGGAATGTATTGGAAGGTGATCTGAGATTATTCAGCAGCACATGTCCGTTCACATCAACGTCAGCAATCGAACTTTTTATAGACATGGTGTCGATTACTACCTTCTGTTTTTGCAGGCTCGCCTTCAATAGCATGTGGCTGAGTCGTTCATTGTTGACAATGGAAGAGTCGGCCGTAAGCCTGATATCGAGGATCATGTCTCTCGGAGAGAATCTGCGGCCTTTGAGGCGAAGCGCCAGATAAAGAGCCGTCGGATAGTTTTTTAAGCCAACCACGTCGGCCAGGTTGATACGATTCCCATTCAGGTTAATCTGATAAGTGGGTACCGGATTCCGGTATCGGCAGGAGCCATCGAGAGTTATGGAACTTTTATTGACCCTGAGAGAGCCGTGTGACCGGATAAGTGAGTCGGTTACCGAAGCGTTGATGTCGGCGCCGCTGATATTTTGTCCCTTGATTTGGGATGGCTTTGCAATCAGTTCTGCATGCCAGGGTTTACCGGATGGCATCCAGCCGGCCCCTTTTGCTTTGATTATTGCCGAAACATCGGTACCAGCCAGAGACGTGTCGTTAACAGCCAGCCATTGGGAAGGGTCAATCTTAGACAGGGTTGCCGTTGAATTCCAGTCTGCTCTCAGGCTGTCAAAAGGATGTTCGGCATGGGCTACCAATTCAGCGCTGCCATTTCCGTTATGTACATTAAGATGCAGATCTGCCTGTGATGAATCGGCTGTGATCGTTCCATTAGCCGATTCTATCCTGATATTTGCGGCATCGAGTTTGTTAAGTGAGAGATCGGCATGGACATTCAATTTTTGCCAATTTTTTAACGGTACGGGACCTTTGACAGATAGCTGCATCCCGGCCAGTTTCGGGAGCGACGTATCACCCGTCAATGCCTGAAAATTGGCATCATCAATCGTTAAGCCCAGGCCATGCATAACCAGTTCGGGTTCAACCGACAAGTCCGTCCTTATCTTAATATGGTTCAAATGCTTTGAGGACGCGTTGAGGGTTAACCGGGTATGCTTAAGGTCTCCGGAAGCTTCGAGCTGAAGGTTCAAATCTTCTTTTAGAGGATATTGATCATAAAAAGCCCTGATTTCTGCCGGACTGATCGGTTTACCCTCTAACTGCGCTGACAAACGGCCTGAAGCGCTGTCGCCTTGAAAAAGTCCCTTCGCGCTCAACATGGTTTTGGCCCCTGAAATCAGCAATCTCCCGAGATCATAGTTGTGATTTTGCGCGTTGAATTTCGTTTCCAGGTGAAGGGGTTTTCTGAGGTCGGGTTGTGTCACATCAAATGAGAGCAGGGGCAGTTTGAAATCATACTTCCCATCAAGCCATCGCATAGCAGCTTGCATAGACAAATTGGAAATAGTGATTGTTGAGTCCGGCAACAGTCCCGGAGCCAAAATATTGATTTGTGAACGATCGAGGCTAAATGAGCCGATGTTGATATTTGAAAAAGGAAAACCCGACGAGGATTTAGAAGTGTCGGCCGTTGTCAACTGCTGAAAATTCCATGTTTGGGCTTTGTCTTTTTTTAGAAAGATATCCAGCCCATGTAACCTTATCGAAGAGATTGAAATCGGATGTATAATATTGCGCGGTAAACTGTAAGAAATTTGCAGAGTATCGAGATGAACAAGCGTATCACCGTGGGTTACATTAATATCAATGGCTTCAAGATGGGTCCACAGGTCACCGGAGAGCTTGCGAATCGTAAGCGAACCATTGAGGGAAGAGTCGGCTGTAGCGACCACCTTGGTACGAACTTTGTCCAGAAGCCATGAGGATCTGAGCAGCAGCCGGGCCGAAATAATAACGGCAAAGACCAGACTCAGTATGGTCAGGGACCGGCGATGACGGCGGAGCCAGTTTTTACCAACCGATGCTGTCTGACCTTCTTCCATATCGTTAAAACGTGTTGCCGATGCTCAGGTGAAAAGCGATGCGGTTCCAGCCGCGTGACCCGTGGTATACTCCGTTATAATAATTCAAATCCGACAGGGTAGGGTTCAATTTGTATCCGACATCCAATCGGACAGGACCAATAGGGGTCTGGTAGCTAAGTCCCATACCTGCACCGAATTGCAATCCGTTGTAGTTCATCTGACGGATCAGCGATTGAAATGTGTGGCGATCGAAAAATTTGACATCTTTGGCTCGCCTCCAAACCTGCCCGCCATCCAAAAAGACGTCCATGCCGAGTTTTCGATAAATAAATTGCAATCCCTGGCGCAATTCAATATTAAACGTGAATTCAACGCGTCCCCCGTATGGCAGGTATTTGTTAAAGGATCCATCGGAATGAAGGAGTGGTTCCTTTGTTCCAAGCTGTTGCCGATACCAGCCGCGAACCGATCTGGCACCTCCCGCAAAAAAACGAATGCTCGCCGGAAGGGTATCATTTTCATCATGAAAAATCATACCGCCGTTCACCCGTAAAACGAGATCCGTATCGTAGCCGATTTGTTGCAGCCGGTTAACGGCAAGTGAAACTTTCTGATAGGTATACGTACCGGTTCCCAGGAGACCGGAGAATTCGACGTATGGGTTGATGTACCAGGCATTACCACTGCTGCCAAAGTTATGTTGGAAGATACTGCTGAATTGCAGTGAGGAAATATTGTATAACTGGGTCGTATCGCGAAACGTTGTGACGTTAGTCTGCTTCTGCATGATATTGTTTCGTGTATACTCATAGGTGACGGTATGAGTCAGGTAAGGGGTTGCCTGATAAACAAGGGTGTTGTTGATACCTGCCTGTAACAGCTCATAACCGGGTTCCAGCTGATGACTGGCAAAAGGAGAAGTGATAAAACTGCTTTTATTGTTGAAGATATAGGGCATATGAAATGAAAAGGTGAGCCGCTGCTCGATAAAGGATGCCCGTGTTGTGGCATTGAAATCATTGCCGCCGCCAAAGGGATTTCGGTTTGTCCAGGAGACCTGCCCCCGCAAATACTCCTGGGTTCCAAAACCCGCCTGGATACTGATAGTATGGGGTTTGTGTTCACGTGCCGTTATATCGACGGTTACCGTGCTGTCATGCGGCTGATCCGGAATTTCAACGGTAACAAAATTAAAAAGAGGATGACTAAAGATGGCCTGCTGGGCATCGCTCAGCAGTTTTTGACTGAAGCGGTCTCCCACACGGATCCCGGATTGTCGTATCAGGATATGCTTATCCTTTGCGGGAACCTGCTCTGCATTGATTTTGGTGATGTATCCGATGGTACCCGGTTTTAAAAGGATGTGGAGATGAACTTTATGAGCCAAAGAATCGATCTGCGGCTGCAGGTCGACACTGGCATAAGGATAACCCAGATTATTCATAACGTTCACCAGGCGCCCGGTAACATTTGGCTCCATAATTGTTTCATAACGTTCACCAACACGAAGAGGAATCTGGTGAAGAGCCTTTTGAAAAGAGTTGCTTTTAACAATACGTAACGAATCTTTTTTGGGGTCTTTGATGGCATATGACAAAGACTGCACTTTTAATGGCACTCCTTCATTGATTGTGAACGTGACGGTCTTCTTCCACGCCGGATGTCCGCTTTTTATGTTATATGAAACCTGAATATCAGGATAACCCCGCCGGGTATAATAATGCTCAATGCGGATGACATCTTTCTCCACCTCTGTCTTGTCAAAAGGAGTACCGGGAGTTTTCCAGAACATCAGTTTCTGGATGAAAGAGGGTGCCTGCGTTGCAATGATGTCTTTTAACACCATATCGGGATAGGCATGGTTTCCCCTGATATTTACATCCCACACCAAAGGTGCTCTCGCATTGATACCGTTCGCCTGAGCGCTGACCCGAAGGAAGCATCCCAGAGTTAATGAAAGTGTAAAAAAGATGGAATATGCCAGTTTTCTATTGTACATGAACTGGTTTGTTCAACAGATAGCCAGGATTACAAGTTCACTGTACTGACCTGCGTGCTATTATCATACAGTGACTTCTAAAAAACGAAAAAGTAGGTTAGGGAAAAAGAGATCAGTCCGTTTCTATTTTAACAAGAAGGTGGGTAGCGGCTGTGAAAGGCAAGAGAAAACGATCCGAACCTATGGCAAGCCGAACGCCTTCGGGTGATCGCCGCAGAAAAGTTACATGAGTTCCTATCGTCAGGTTCAGTCGGCTGAAAAAATTCAGAAGATCCCGGTCCTGCGTTTTAACCCGTTCGACCACAGCTTTATCACCATCGTTCAGCTCAAGCAAAGGGATGTTTTTCACACGTTCAGGAAGCTCCAGTTCCGAAGTTGGAATCGGATCGCCATGGGGATCCACTTCAGGGTGCCCCAGGAAATCTGCGATTCGTTCCTCAAATAATTCGCTTATCACATGTTCCAGCCGTTCGGCTTCTTCGTGTACTTCTTCCCATCCATATCCGAGTGCTTCAACGAGGAATAATTCAATGAGCCGGTGATGACGGATGATTTCCAGCGCAATACGTCTGCCGGTTGGAGTCAGTTTGGCCCCGCGGTAAGGCTCATGGACAATTAAATGGAGATCTGCGAGCTTTTTTAACATGCTCGTGACAGAGGCGGGCTGCACATTTAACCGCATGGAAAGATCCCGGGTGCCGGCCCTTTGGTCCTCCTCTTCCATCAGGAAAATGTGTTTCAGATAATCTTCCTGAGCGGGACTCAGCATGTTAATGGTGACAGGTGACATGGTTAGATATTTTTAAGGGAAATACCACAGTGAAGAATATTTGATGCTATGTATTTCTATTGGTCGCGTGTTGTCAGTTGCGGGTTAGAGTTCACTATTTAAATGGGCATTGCCGTATTCCATTTCATTATCAAACAATAAGCAAAGGTACAGAAATATGGTGGCGAACATAATCAACGGTCTGGCCGAATATCAAATCTTTGATTCCTCGGTGTCCATGTGTTCCCATTACTACAAGATCAACATTTGTCTCCTTAATAATCAAAGGAATGGCCTTTTTTGGGGAGCCATATCCCAGCAGGTAATTGACCTTGAATCCCTTTTCCTTGAGAGTTTCGGCGTATTCCTCCATCTTCCTGCGGTCGGATTGAGATTCCAGGTCAGATATATCGCCCCCCATAATCCGGGCCCCGGCACTTTCGACGATGTGTATGAGAATGAACTCACCGTTTTCCTTGCACTGATTGACTGCCGTACTTATTGCTTTCAGATCACTATTGCTGAAATCGACCGTCACAGCCACCCTGCGGACTTCTTTTTGTTCAATCAATTTGCTGATCTCCGTACTGTAATCCAGGTGAGGTGTAGTA
>DATFNI010000030.1:0-5061 GCA_035266485.1 Balneolales bacterium | reverse complement strand
AAAAATGGTCCCCAGATTATCCCCAAATAAGCTCATACGCTGAAAATAATCGTCCGTGAGCTTTAGGGCATTTTTCAGGCGCATCCGGTGGGATATAATTTGATAGACTTTTGGACAAAACTTGAAATCCTTATCAACCTGGGATACCCAGTTCTTTACAACTTCCGGTTTCGGAATATTGTAGTGAGTGGCATTCAGCTCTATAGCATTAAAATTCTTCGCATAGTAGTGAAGCATCTCATCTTGTTTGGTTCCTTCCGGATAGAGCTGGCCTATCCAGTCTTTGCGTCCCCATTTAGCACCTCCAACATAGATCTCCGTATCCTGCTTTTTCCCTCCTAAAACAGCAGCCGTTGCCGGATGATCATCCGGCAACATGAAATTCACCTCATTAACGTCACTCGATTTTCCAAAGTCCATACTAAATAATAAGTTTAACTTCAGGTTTAACCGGCAAAATCGAATGGTATTTCCTGCCATCAACCCAAAAACTCGTATTGCCGGTGAAGACAATCTTAATAACTAATCCATCTAAATATAGCTGAGTTCATCAACCCTGCCAAATCAATCAAAATATTCTCTGCATATTCCCGTCTGATGAGGCCTCAAATCGGAAATATCATCGATTTTTTGCTCTATGCCAATACTGGATGAGCAGCATCAGTTTGAACCCGGCAATACGGTATTGGCCATGGTTGATACATTTTGAGACCGCGCCTTCCCCTGATCGGCGATAGTCCCATGCTCATTCAACCGTCCAACGCTCCATACCCACCGAAAAAAATGTTGCCGCAATCATACTAAATGACGTGAATTCGGTATAAGAATCGATGGCAAAAAGAATAGAACACGGATGACGCGGATTCTCGCGGACAAAAAGTTAAAATAGCCCCACTCCATGGATATGGAGATAGCTTGTCCCGACCCGAGGCATCGGGGCGGGAGGTTGAGGTGAGGGTACAACGGGTAGAACCCATTTTCGAATGCCTTGTAACCGTGAAATTCAACCTAATCCCGAACATTTTACTATATCGAACTCACGTTAAATACCATCCAGCGGCCAGAATAAGCTTCATTGAGTCAGTATCAGGCAGTAATCCCGGCCTTGGCCGCCTCTTCCATGGTCGTCTCTTTCTTGTCTTTGACAAGTTTGATACCGGCATATATAATCACAGATATTATGACCGCGGTTCCCACAAATGGCAGATAATGTGCCAGTGCGTATAAGGCTCCGCCCCATGCCGGACCCACAACACGTCCAAACCCGGAGATGCTTTGCGAGGTACCCAATACACGACCGACATCTTCTTTGCGTGCCCGCTTGGAAAGGATGCTGTTCATAACCGGTACGTTCAGACTCACACCGCTGGCCATGATACCGAGGAAAACCATCAGCAATGGTTTGCTGACCGCAAGGCTCAGAAGTCCCAGGCCAATAACCATCAACACATTTCCTGTGAGGAATATCTTCTCTTCATCATACTTCTTAGCCAGATGACGGATGAGTCCGCCCTGGATGAACACGGCGATCAATCCGATGTAGAAGAACTGGATACCCACCTGTTCGGCTGACATATTCAGCACCTTGCTGGCAAACAACGGGAAGGCACTGTAGATGCTGGATTGACCGAAAGACAGCATGAATACACAGACCAGGAGCCAGATAAAGATGCTTTTCTTGCCTTGCTGGCTTTCGTCCATGAGTGAATTCCAGAATTTTTTGGTAAAAATGCTGTTGCGCTGGATTCGCATGGCATCTTTCTGAACCGGTTTTGCTTTCGTTTTATCAACCGTTTCAGGGAGCTTGAAAATCACCAACAGGAAACTGCAGAATGACATCAACGCTGCAAAAAATCCGGGAAACTCATACTTGTTAGCCGAAATCAGGCTGGCCAGATGAGGAAATCCGATCGCACGAACGCTATTTGCAAAAGCCGGATGAATCAAGGCCGTCGCCAGGGCAGGTCCCACTACGAAACCGATCCCGAAGGCAGCGCCTATCATGCCCATGCCTTTTGATCGTTCTTCAGGAGTCGTCACATCCGCCACATAGGCTTGTGCCGTCGAGATGTTGCCACCCATGATGCCGGCCACCAGCCGTGACAAGAACAGGACCGTTAAGGATCCGGCCAGACCAAATATGATATACGCAATCACGTTGCCGAAGGTACTCAGCAACATAATAGGACGCCTGCCTATACGATCAGACAGACTTCCCCAAATCGGCGAAAAAATAAGCTGGGCAAAAGAATAAATACTGTACAACAAACCGATGGCGATGGCCCCTGCTTCAAACTGCTTGGCGTAAAACGGCAACAGCGGCAGGACTATACCAAAACCCAACAGGTCAATTAAAACAACAAGAAAAACAGTGGTCAGGGAGGATTTTTTCATGATTTAGGGGTTGTCTCGTTTCGTAGATATTTGTTGGCGATTTTGTGCGCAGCAGCTATCGCCTTGTCGAGCATCTCATACTCATGGGCATTGGAGATGAACCAGGATTCATAGTTGGAGGGTGGCAGATAGATGCCTTCATCGAGCATTCGATGAAAAAACTCGCGGAAAAGATCCGTATTCGTAGTCTGGGCGGTATCAAAATCCGTCACCTGCTTCTCGGTGAAAAACACGGTGATCATTGAGCCAACGCGGTTGATATGAACCGGGATGTCATACGCATTAAACGCCTTGATAAGCCCATCTTCCAAATGGTAACCCTTCTGTTCGAGTTCGAAATAGTGATGCGGATTCTCATGCAATTCCGTCAGCAAAGCAAGTCCTGCACTCATAGCCAGAGGATTTCCGGACAACGTCCCGGCCTGGTAAACAGGGCCAACCGGGGCAACCATATTCATGATTTCGATTTTGCCGCCATAGGCACCTACGGGCAGGCCGGCGCCGATGATCTTGCCATAGGTCACAAGATCTGCCGTGATGCCATAAACTTCCTGGGCACCACCCGGCGCCAACCGGAAACCGGTCATCACTTCATCAAAAATCAGCACGGTATTTTCCTGATCACACAACTGTCTCAGACCTTCCAGAAATTCTTTTTGGGGCGGGATACATCCCATATTCCCGGCAACAGGTTCCACTATGACGGCTGCTATCTCATCTTTATTGTTCCTGAAAAGCTGCTCCACACTTTGCAGATCATTATAACGCGCAAGCAAGGTATCTTCGGCTGTTCCCTTGGTTACCCCGGGGCTGTTTGGCGTACCAAGGGTCAGAGCCCCGCTTCCTGCTTTGATAAGGAAAGAGTCGGCATGTCCGTGGTAGTTGCCTTCGAACTTGATAATTTTATCCCGGCCGGTGAAACCGCGCGCGACACGGATTGCACTCATAGTGGCTTCTGTCCCCGAGTTCACCATCCGGATCTTCTCCACCCCGGGCACCATATCGACGATCAGTTCGGCCAGTTGTACCTCTATCTCTGTTGGTGCGCCAAACGAAGTGGAGTGCTCGGCTGCTTTTTTGACGGCTTCAACAACCGGCTCCCAGGCATGCCCGAGGATCATCGGTCCCCATGACCCGACAAAATCGACATATTCATTACCATCGACATCGGTCAGGACGGCACCTTTAGCTTTTTGGATGAACGGGGGTATTCCACCGACCGACTTATAAGCCCTTGCCGGCGAGTTCACCCCGCCTGGTATTACTTTCTGAGCCTGTTCAAATAACCGAGCGCTTTTGTCCAGATTCATTTTCCTGATCTTTCTGATTCAATTTATCCTGTTTTTTATAAATGCAGATCCTGAACCGGGTCAGTGGACATTCACTTGTCATTCCGTTGCAGCTTTCTAAACGTCATGTCGCAAAAATATATAAAACAATGCATTAGCCTCTTCAAAGGTGCACTTATTATACATTGATTACCCTTTTGCCAGCAACTCCGCTGCCTGGCGTGCAAAGTAGGTTGCTATCAAATCGGCACCGGCCCGCTTGAAGCCGTGCATCATTTCCATGATTGCCTGGTCCTCGTCGATCCAGCCATTGGCTGCAGCAGCTTTGATCATGGAATACTCGCCGGACACGTTATAGACGGATACAGGGACCATCACATTTTCTTTTACCGCCCGGATGACATCGAGGTAAGGCAGTCCCGGTTTGACCATCACAATATCGGCACCTTCCTGCTGATCCATCTGGGCTTCCCTGACTGCTTCCCGGACATTCGAGGGATCCATCTGGTAGGTTTTCTTATCCCCGAATCCCGGGGCAGAATCCAGGGCGTCCCGGAAGGGGCCGTAAAAACAGGACGCATACTTGGCACTGTACGCCATAATCCCGGTCTTATCGAGGCGAGCTTCCTCAAGAGCCGCGCGCATTTTACCAATACGGCCGTCCATCATATCGGATGGAGCGACGAAATCGGCTCCGGCCTCGGCGTGAGACAGCGCCATGCGCGATAGGATTTCTACCGACTGATCATTGACAATCTCCCCGTTGATCACAACCCCGTCATGGCCATAACTGGAATACGGATCAAGAGCCACATCGGTCATCACGCACATATCAGGAACGGCCTCTTTTACGGCCTTGATGCTGCGCTGCATCAGTCCGTCCGGGTTCAGGGCTTCCGTTCCTTCGTTATCCTTGAGATTATCCGGCACCTTAACAAACAGGAGCAGGCATCTGACGCCCAGATCGAACAATTCTTTCGCTTCCTGAATCAGTGAATCGGTACTGAACCGGTAATAGCCGGGCATCGAAGAAATTTCTTCCCGCTTATTCTTTCCTTCCATAACGAATACGGGAGCCATCAAATCGGAGGTAGTGACCAGATTTTCGGCCACCATGTCGCGAATCACCCCGGTAGTACGGAGGCGCCGTGGGCGCGTGTTTGGATATGTACCGTTGAAACTCATGGTCGTTCCTTTTTTAAAACTTCTTAAATTGAAAATCGTTAATTGCTATTTATAAATCTTTATTCATGTAACACAACTGTCACACCCAATCTTTCGGGTGTCGTAAAACTTCAAGCAATTCTTCTTCCCTGGAACCGGGTACCGGTGTGTAATGATAATCCCAGCGCACACGGGGCGGCAAGCTCATCAGGAT
>DATFNI010000029.1:0-6196 GCA_035266485.1 Balneolales bacterium | reverse complement strand
AACCACAATATATAAAAGCTTATTAAGAGCTTAGACATCCGGGTGTTGACCTCCTGTTAAGGGTGAAAATTGAAAATAACAGACAGGCCGGGGCCGAAAGGGACCCACAAAAAAAGAGGCTGTATTTTGTAAGATGTACGTTAGTTGCTGCATTCAGCCGCGCTTCCACCGCTAAGCACTCATATGCCGTTTAATGATCTCGGCTAAAATACAGAATTCGGAAACAGGTTCAAAAAAATTATGACTCCCTTTCCGACTTTACTAAATATTTGCCGGTTGCGGGGTCTCTGCTGATGTACAGAACATTGGGCCGGCAGCAGACCTGGCAATCCTCAACCATCTGTTGCCCCCGTCCCTGGCTGGGATCGACCACAATATCGTTTTTCTCGCCGCACCAGGCGCAAATATAACTGGCAGGTATAAGCTCACCGCGATGCATATAAGATATAGTCATTCAGTAGTCATTCAGTGGTCATTCAGTGGTCATTTAATTGTTGGGAGAATAATACTATCTTCCCATAAATCATCAAAGGGAGTTTATTATGAAATTAGAGGAATATCAGGTTTATCAATTATCCATGAAAATGGCAGAAGAGATTTTCGGGAGAGTGGTTAAATGGGATTATTTTTCAAAGGATACTATCGGTAAACAGCTCATGAGATCGGTAGATTCGGTTGCTGCAAATTTAAGTGAAGGTTTCGGTAGATTTTACTACAAAGAAGAAAAACAGTTCTGTTACTACTCCAGAGGTTCTTTGTATGAGACAAAAACCTGGTTAACAAAAGCTTTTAACAGAAATTTGATAGATGCGGGTGAATATGAAATATTCTCCAGGCAGATTACTAACATTGGGGTAAAGCTGAACAACTACATCAATTCAATCGGCAAAAGGAAGCCGTCACAGAGGAAATCACAACAGAATGACTAATAATGACAGCGCAGCGAATGACCATTGAATGACTACTGAATGACGATCGAATGGCTCTTTTTTCACGTCCAGAGCATTATTTTCATGCAAAAGACGCTGCCTCCGCTCTTCAGATACTCGGAAGTATCGAGTTCAATGATTTCAAATCCGGCCTTACTTAGTTTCTTCGTCGTTTTCTTACAGCCACGCTGGATGATTACATGTTTCCCGTCGGGACAAGCCGCATTACACGCGAAGAGGCTGCGTGCTTCTTCTTCATCCGCCTCATAGATGTTGGGCACGAGCTTGTTGATCATCTTCAGGCCTTCGTCGGTAAAAGCCCCGGGATAGATGAGGGCACTATCCGCATTTAAGGAAGAGAAGCAGGTGTCCAGGTGATAGAAATCATCCTGCCGGAGTTCGAGAGCGATGATGGGTACATCAAAAAATTGTCTGATCTGCTCATACGCTTCCAGGGACGAGCGGTATCCGTATCCGCCCCAAAGCAACTTCTTGCCGGAATGCCAGATGGCATCACCCATACCCTCAAAATCAGGGGTTCTGTCGGGATCAAGATATTCCATCTGATAACCGTGCTGGCGATACCATTGTTCGAGGAAGGGTACTTCTTCCTTTCGCTGCTCAGAGTGCATGATACTCATTACCACGTGTTTCTTCTGCCGTTCGTCGATATATGGAAGACTCTGGTTGGCGCTGAAGACCATGTCGGGCAACCCTTGCTGACCTTCTACTGAATGGATGCCGAAGCCCAGGTGACGGAATGTATTTCTCAGCTCTTCCCATTGCAACCAGGCCTTTTCTTTGTCGACTTTCCCAATATTCCCCTCCATATGAGGATTAATGACATAGTCGACAGAAAAGTGGTCCGGCTTTACCATGAGCACACTGTCGGGCAGCGACATGTCAGATAATTCTGAGAGATCAAAATTAATTTCAGAAACTTTAGTGATAATGCTTGAATTCATAGTACGGTCAGTTAGTATTGATAATCACCCGGAAAAAACCCAAATGCTGTGAGGATATTACTAAAAAGCGCTAACAGATTTGTGAAGCCATTAAAAATTTATGAGGCACATACCTACTTGTGCCTGATTTCTAATATAAAATTATTGAATAGATATTCACGCAAAAAGGCTGCGAAGTTACGTCGCACGTAAAATTTTACAGAATTTTTTGCAGGAATAGGTTGTACGAGATATCAATGAAATATCGTGAAATATAACACCATTCAGGGTGTGTCACATAACAAAAGCCGGGAATAAATCCAATACATAGCATAGTTGGATTTTAACAGACGATTAATCATCTGAAACTGACGTTTTCCCGGATCTCATTTTTTTTTGTTATGGATTCATCATGATATTTAAAACAAAAAATAAGAGTCGAAAGTCTTATAAAAGCGCTTTCTGTAAAGGAAACTATAATCTATTCCATGTGATATGAAATAATGTTTGGGGGTTTTACGTACTATCCGTAACTTTTGACCATAAGGTTAAATCAAAAAGTTAAAATGGCAGACCAGCGTTATTCTGATTCGGAAGAGGCAATCTTCCGTGCGGCAATAGAAGAATTTGGCAAGATGGGAAAGACCGGGGCCCGAATGAAAGCTATTGCCAGCGGTGCCGGCGTCAACAAGGCGCTTATTCATTATTACTTCCGCGACAAGGACCATTTATATGATGCTGTATTTGATTTTGTGTTTGCACGGTTCATGGAAACCCTGATGGACGCGGTCCGGGATGCGGAAACATTCGATGATGTATTGTGGTCGGTAATCGATCGGTACATGGATTTTTTGAACAAATACAATCAGTACCCGCTTTTGCTTCAGCAGGAGTTTGATACCGGCGGGGAAACCTGGCAAAAAAAATACAGCCAGATTCAGGCTAAATATAAGATGACCCCGTCTTCGGTATTTAAAGAACGGATGCGGGAAGCAGTGAACAATGGAGAAATAAGGAATGTTGACCCTTTGCATACCTGGATTACCGTCTTAGGTGCATGTGCCTATACGTTCATCGCATTCCCGATGATTCAGTGTATGCATCCGGATGTAGAGCAACATCGAAATAAATTTTTACAGGAACGGAAAAAACATATTTACGATCTAATCGAAGAAAGTTTGAAAGTTACAGGAGATAATAAATGAACAAGGAAATGAAGGATAACGGATCTTCATCTCAACCCCGCCGGAAGATGTCTAAAAAGAAAATTACGATGTACATCGTTCTGGCAATTGTTCTTATAGTAGGCGGGTATTACGGCTATAAGGAGTATCATTACTATACAACCCATGTCACAACCGAAGATGCCCAGACGGATGGACATATCACACCTGTTCGGGCACGGGTTTCAGGGTATATCACTCAGGTACTGGTCAAAGACAATCAAAAGGTAGTCAAGGGACAAATTCTTGCACAGATTGATACAACGGACTATGCACTCAAGATCCGCATGGCCAAGTCCGGCCTGAGCAATGCCAAAGCCAGCCTGGAAGTTGCTATAGCGGCAGAGAATCAGGCAAAGGTAAATCTGGATAAAGCGCAGTTAGACTACAAGCGCATCTCTGGTTTGTATAAGGGCGGTGCCGCAACCCGTCAGAAATATGACGACATCAAGGCAGCTTTCGATGCTGCAAAAGCGACTTATCAGGAAGCACAACAAAAGGTTGCACAGACGCGAGTACAGATCAAGCAACAGCAGGATCAGCTCGATTTTGCCGAGTTACAGTTGAGCTACACCCATATTATAGCCCCTGGAACAGGTAAAATATCCAAGAAGGGTATAGAAGTGGGCCAATTGATTCAGACCGGTCAACCTCTTATGGCCATTACCGATACAAAAAATGTATGGGTGACAGCTAATTTCAAGGAGACTGAACTTGATCATATCAAAATCGGCCAGGTCGTCAAAATATCTGTTGATGCCTATCCGGATAAAACATTTTTGGGCCAGGTACAGTCGATTGCCGGTGCAACAGGGGCAAAGTATGCGCTTCTGCCCCCTGAGAACGCCACGGGTAACTTCGTGAAAGTGGTGCAGCGTGTACCCGTGAAAATTGTTTTCACGAAAGATAATGTCAACCGCCCTCTTCAGCTGGGACTAAATGTTACGGCATCTATCGATTTTACCCAGCCAGCGCCGCAGGACAATACAGCAGCAGAATTACCATGATCGTTTAGTTTAGTTAGTAGTCATTTTCCGCCGCGGCGGAGTCATTCGGTAGAAAACCATTGAATGACAACTGAATAACTATCGAATGACCATTGAATGACCTCTCATAATAGGTTCTTAAGACAATTTTAAGAAGTTTTCAATAATTATGGCCGAACATGGCTTTCGTAAATTTATCATTACGGTTACGTGCGTATCGGTAGCTCTGCTTGAACTCATTGATACCTCCATCGTCAATGTGGCTCTTCCCCATATTATGGGTAGCCTGAGTGCCACGCTGACTGAGGTGAGCTGGGTCGTTACCGGGTATATCGTCGCCAATGTGATCATCATACCGTTGACGGACTGGTTCTCAAGTGAACTGGGACGCAAGCGTTATTTCCTGGGATCGATCCTCCTGTTTGTGTTGGCCTCCGCATTTTGCGGGCAGGCCACGTCTATTACCGAATTGGTGATCTTCCGTATTCTACAGGGCGTGGGTGGAGCTGCGCTGATCACGATCTCACGTGTGATCCTGATTGAAACGTATCCGCCGGAAGAACTCGGGTTGGCCAATGCGTTGTTTGGTCTGGGGGCAGTAGTAGGACCGACTATCGGTCCGACGCTCGGTGGATGGCTCACTGACCACCTGAGCTGGCGCTGGATCTTCTATGTAAACCTGCCTGTCGGGATTGTAGCCTTTGTCTTGTCGTTGCTCTTTATCACAAATGCTGATTATGAGGAGAAGACCAAAAGGGTCGACTGGTGGGGCATTCTGTTCCTTGTAGTCGGTGTGGGCAGTTTGCAAACCGTCCTTGAGAGGGGACAGGATGACGATTGGTTCTCGTCACATTTTATCCTGGCACTGACCGCTATAGCAGCCCTTGGGATCATCCTGTTTATCGTACGTGAATTGACTGCAGAGAAACCGGTAGTAGACCTGAGGGTTTTGCGGCATCCGTCATTGGCATTAGGTTCCATATTCATTACGATTCTTGGATTCGGTCTGTATGGATCGGTATTCGCATTTCCTGTGTTTACACAGCGTCTGCTGGGTTATTCGGCATTACAAACGGGATTGATCCTGTTGCCTGGCGGAATTGCGACGGCTGCGATGATGCCCATTGTGGGAGTGTTGCTTAAACGTGGGGTAAAACCACAAATCTTAGCATTTTCAGGCTTCTCCATATTCTTCATTTTCTGTTGGATGCTATCCCATCTGACCATGGCTTCCGGGCCGGGTAATTTCTTCTGGCCGTTAGTCATACGAGGTGTGGGGCTGGGCCTGTTATTTGTGCCCTTGACAACTATTGCCTTTACAGGCGTTCGCGGGAAAGAACTTTCGCTTGGATCCGGGCTGATGAATATGTTTCGCCAGTTGGGTGGATCATTCGGAGTCGCGTTAATCGGAACATTCATCGAACGACGTGAAGCTTTCCACCGCACCATCCTGGATTCTAATATTAATATATATAACCCTGTGGCTCACGATCGGATAGCTCAGTTTACGGGCGGATTCGTTTCCAGTGGTTCAGCTTTATCGACGGCACACGACCAGGCGCTGAGGGCTATTGACTATACCCTGCAGCAACAGTCGGCGCTTATGAGTTATAATGATACTTTTTTTATGGTCGGCGTCTTTTTCCTGATCTGTCTTCCCTTGTTATTGTTCACGTTTCGAAAAAAGAAGACAGAGCACGGGCAGGTTGCTGTTCCAGCTGTTAAACCCATAATAAATAACCAACAAAGTAAGGAGTTACAGCCAGAGACGGTTTAGATTGTGGTACGTAAAAAAAGCTACATGATGAGCAACATGCAGCGGACAATTATTACCGTAACGGTAATTACCGCTTCCGTGATGCAATTAATTGACACCTCGATTGTCAATGTAGCTTTGCCGCATATAATGGGTAATCTCGGGGCTGATTTGGACGACGCCAGCTGGGTGGTTACCGCCTACATATTTGCAAATGTCATTGTCGTACCAATGACCGGCTGGCTGGCCGCTTTCTTTGGACGTAAACGTTATTACGTGGCATCAATCGTTATTTTCGTGATTGCTTCAATGTTGTGTGGGCAGGCGACAAATATTTGGGAACTTGTGGCATTCCGAT
>DATFNI010000028.1:0-14404 GCA_035266485.1 Balneolales bacterium | reverse complement strand
TGCCTACTGGATGTGGAAAGGAAATCGCCTTACTGAAATTCCTGACCAAATTGCCAAACCCTATCTTCTTCAAATCAAGGGTGATTGGGAATCGGCTGCCAGAATCTGGGAAAAATTACAATGTCCCTATGAACAAGCCATGGCACTCAGCGAGGGAAACGAAGATGCCATGAAAAAAGCGCTGGAAATATTCGATCGTCTTGGCGCAAGGGCAACCTTAGAACATATCAGACAACAAATGAGAGAGTTGGGGATAAAAAGCATTCCAAAAGGACCCAGAAAAACAACCCGAAGAAACCCCGCCGGGTTGACAATCAGGCAGATGGAGATCCTTAATCTACTCGAGAAGGGGCTGACTAACAACGAGATAGGTAGTCAGCTTTATATCTCCCCAAAAACAGTTGATCATCATGTATCAGCTATTTTTTCAAAGTTGGATATCCATTCCCGTTATGAAGCCGCGGCATTTGTTCATTCACATGCGATGAACCAAAAATAGGGAATACACTGCGATAAAATAGGGAAGCCTCCCGATGCCACCTTTCTAAATGGGTACTAAGTTATCCCATGTACTTTCACTCAACAAAAATCGGAGGCAGATATGAACGCTATATCTCTGTTTAAGAAGGATACCGGAACTTCAAGGCTGGTGTTTCTTGTGGCTATTGTTATTGCTGCAACATCGCCGGTGGTCTTTGCGCAAACCGAAGGCAGCGCACGCAACACATATGCTCTTTCGGCTTCTCATCCGAGCGCTTCCAAAACGGTCTCATCCTTCATGCCCGACGAGCGGAAGGCGGAGTTCTTGGACGGATTGCAAGCATTCAAAAAGTCCATCACATACCCGTATGAAGCACGCAGAGATGGGGTTGAAGGGACCGTCGTCGTGCGTTTCGTAGTGGACCCGGCGGGGAATGTGGTATCACCCCTTATAATTACGGGTATAGGCCATGGTTGTGATGAGGCGGCCGTAAACGCGTTACGTAAAACCAGGTTTATGCCTGCCATGCAGAACAGGAAGCCGGTGTCAACAGTATGTGAAATCCCAATAAAATTCCGCTTGATTGACCAATCGGTGCAATGATTGGATATCAGAAGATAGAAATCATATTTCTTTTCAGAATCAACAACTCATTTTCAATTTCAGGAGACATCGTTATGAAAGATCTGTTTTCTTTATTGCTCATATTACTGATACCAGCTTTTTTCGCCACTGCTGGTTATGCACAGGATAAAAATCCAGATAAAAATAAGATGATAATGCACCGGTATGTTGTGGAACGAACCTTTCCCAACGGTCTTAATATTCCGATTAATAACGTAGGTAAAGATATTTGCACGGGTGTTGTTTCAAATAATGCGGAAGACCAGGTAACCTGGGTTCAATCGTATGTGAGTGAGGACAAGAAAAAAACATTCTGCATCTATGATGCGCCTTCGGCCGACGCTATTCGACGTGCGGCAAAACAAAATGGTCTGCCTGTTGATAAAATAACCGAGGTGACTGTGCTCGATCCCTATTTTTATAAATGAGTCAGATTAGAAGTCATACCTCGAAGGATAGCCCCTTCTGGTGGGAATTTTTTCTGAACGCTCAGGAATATACGACCGTTAGTATTGTTGCATTCATATAAAAATAAATAAATCAATTTGTTATGAAACCAATCCTAAAAAGTTCTTTCATAAGTCTTTTACTGCTTGCTACGGCAGCTCTTATTTATTCGAATAGTACTACGGCGCAGGGTACCTCACCGCCGTCTCTACAGACCAAAACTGTCATAAGTGTTGTGAACAACCAGAAGAGTATTTCCGATTTTGCCCAATTGATCAAGGTGTCGGGATTTAACAGGGTTCTGGCGGGTAAAGGGCCATTTACAGTTGTGGCGCCTACAAATAATGCTCTTGAATCAAATGAGAAAAATCTGGACAAGTTAGAGAAGAGTGCAAAAAAGGCCAGAAAACTGGTGAGTGGATATCTTTATAAAGGAAATATTCCGGCCAAAGAGATAGAATCTAAACTTGGAGTAAACATTAAGAAACAGGATGCATCAGCCGCTAATGGAGTTGTTTATGTGGTAGACAGCCTGCTCAAAAAAAATGCATCCGGACGGTAATCAAATATATTTAAATCCCTCCCATTCAATGTTTTGAAAGGGAGGGATTTTTCATTTACAATCAGGCCAGTCAATGTTGGTCTGAGAACCGTATCTCACCATTATATGTTATTCGGCCATAATGGCCTCGATCTCCTTTCGTTCCTTGGGTACGTGCGTGAGATCTTCATATCCGTCTTCTGTCACGGCGATATCATCCTCGATACGGATACCGCCGAAATCGAGCATGGTTTTTAGCTTGTCGATGTTCAGGTATGGCTGCTTTTCAGGATCTTCAAAAGCGGGATTCAAAAGGGCAGGAATGAAATATAAGCCCGGCTCAATGGTCACGACCATACCGGGTTCGAGTGTGCGTCGCGTCCGCAGATACTTCAGGCTGGGACGATCGATCTTTTCCATATTCTTCAGGTAACCGCCGACATCGTGGGTGTCGAGTCCGAGCAGGTGACCCAATCCATGAGGGAAGAAAAGCGCGAAGATGTTTTTATCGATGATTTCATCAAGATCACCCTTGATAATACCCATGTCGAGGAGTCCCTCCATCATGATTCGTGCCGCCATCATATGAAGGTCCTCCATCTTTACGCCGGGCTTGATAGCTTTGATGCATTCTTTATGTGCATTGAGCACGGCATCATATACACCTGTCTGATCCACAGTAAATTTCCCACTAACCGGGTAGGTTCGTGTGATATCGTGTGCGTATCCTTTGTATTCGTACCCGGCATCGATCAAAAACAGGTCGCCATCATCAATACGGTCGTTGTTGGCAACGTAATGAAGAATGGCGCTATTGACCCCACTGCCATAGATACCGGTGTACGCTTCCTGGGTCAGACCATTTCTGAGATGGTAATAGTCGAATTCGGCTTTCAGTTCGTATTCCATCAACCCCGGGCGCAACGCCTTCAGAACTTCGATATGCGCTTCGCTGCTGATCTTGCCGGCGTGCCGCATCAGTTCCAGTTCCTCTTCCGTCTTACGGGAGCGGGCGAAGGCCAGGTAATCAGTGAGCGTATCCACATCGGTATTGTAACCCAGTTCCAGCATGGCGGCGGCTGATTCTTCGTTCAGGCAATAGACTTTTGCAGGTTTTAACTGTTTAAGAACATCGGTAATATCGATGTCGTAACGGATGTAATCGGGTTGATATCGTTCTTTGTATTCATCAAGAGAATAAACATGTCCGTGCCATACAGCGAACTGCGCATCGCGATTGGGCGCAAAGAGGTAGCAGATGCGTGTGGATGGTTCGAGCAGCAAATGAAAATCCGGTTCATCAACACCGGTCAGGTACAGAAAATTTGATTCCTGCCGGAATGGATATTCATAATCGGTACCATACCGGTCTGCTACGGAACCACCCTTTAGGTAAATAACTCCATCGTCCTCGCGATCAAACAAATCGCAGAGTTTGTTGCGTAATTTTTTATGCATAATAATCTCCCAGCCTGGTATTGGAGTGCATGAAATTGGGGTTAGAAATAATTCGGTTTGGCTTTGCCATGAACTTGCTCCAAAAAACCAGACTTTGAACTTTGTTTGGTTGGTATAACAATGTCTTTGATAAAAACACAAAATACAGATATAACATCAGGCACACCAAACGCAAAAGCGATTGTAATAAGTTGAAAGGGGATTCCGTCGGTCCGGTTTTATTTAACGTCCGTTTGATATAAAAAATGAGGAATAGGGATAAAAACGATTCGAATTAGATTCGCCGGCTATTAGCACCAGGATTAACCCGGCTGTTATGAGGAATACGCCAACCCTTTGACCGTTTTTAACGGTTTATGTCAGTGAAGGCATGCACTTGTATGGAAATAAGCATTTAATCAGCGACATCCTATTTCGATAATAGTTTCAAAATGAGAGTTGCCAATCGGTTGATCCACTGATTATCTGCCATGGCAAAAAAAAGTTCATTTGAAAGATGCGCATTTAGATCAAAAGCCTGTTCCCCCTGGTGATTATAGACGAATGAATTCGGTGACTGGCCGCTCCACACCAGTTCAGGATTGATAACTATCAGGCCGGCATTGTGACCAGACTGGTTGAGAATGCCCACTACCCTGGTGCCACCATGAGGAGTAGACAAAAAGGTGAAAGCAATACGTGATCCCTTTTGGATATCGAATATCCGGTAATACTGATCGATGGCCAGTTTATTCGACAATGGGGCAAGTTGCAGGTACAGGGGGTCTCCGAGATGGGAGATTGTTGGGGAATCATTCCAGAAAACAGGAAGAAAATCATGCAGCCATTTTCTCAGCTCGGGACTTGCATCATGTCCGGCAAATCCACGATGTGACCAATAATCAAAGCTCTTTGTCGATTCCGACGGTTCCTTTTCGGGAAGAATATAGCCGGGCTTTTGATCGCAGATTTTGGTATTGCCATTGAGAACCTCAAAAAAATAATCGGTCCGCCCATTACTGACCATCAGGTACGGTGCACCAATTTTGGTATTGTAGCGTCCGATTTGTTGTCCGGTCTTTTCATTGATGCGTACGCTCTCTGCTTTGCATTCGATCAGTAACCGGGGATTGAACTCATCATCGTAGCAGAGGATGTCGGCACGGTTGGGGGTATCCGATATAGCAAGCGAAACGGGGATCTCAGTTGTGATTCGGTGAGGCGACCAGCCTGCCAGCAAAGTAAGATAATCGATGAGTTGCAGCCGTACCCTCTCCTCGGGTCGGTTAGTCAGGCGCTTGCGCTGTATCGGATTCCAGAGTTTTTTCTGCCCTTTTTCAAAAACGATGTGCGGATATTGGAAAAGGGCTACACTCTTCATGGTAGTTCGGCAGTGGTCCGTCGTTCGTTGTCAGTTGTTTAGCTGTCAGCCTTCGGTGTCTTACGGTTGAAAGTTCTTACATCGTTACATCTTATGCAATGTACGATACCCGAAAGGCGAGAATCCTATTTCCTTATATCCCTTTTTCCCTCATCCTATCTATGCGGTTTATTGAAGCCATGTATGCGAAATCACGCCTTCTTCATCTTCTGTTTTTCCTCCAGCCTCTTCTGGATCTTCATCTTATCCGCCAATTTCTTATCCACTCTTTCGATGATTTCTATTTGATCCATGCTCTTGTTGATCATCACCTGCTGGATGACGGAGAGAACATTGTAGACCACATAGTAGAGGTTTACACCCGCCGAGAGATTATTGAAGATGAAAAGCATCATGACCGGCATGAAATACTGAAAGTACTTCATCTGTGCCCCGCCGGCGCCGCCGCCTCCTGCTGCCTGTCCGGATACTTTCATTTGAACCGCCATACTGGCAACCATCAATAATACGAGGCCACTGATGTGATTTCCGAAAAATGGAATCGTGAAAGGCAGATGCAGGATTACATCCGGCGCAGAAAGGTCGTGTACCCAAAGGAATGACTTCTGGCGCAGAAGGATGGAGTTTTCCACAAACTCCCACAGTGTGATCAGGATAGGTAACTGCAGCAGCATGGGCAAACACCCGCCGAGCGGATTCACTTTCGCTTTCTTGTAGAGCTTCATCAGCTCCGATTGCTGCTTCTGGGGATCGTCCTTGTATTTATCCTGCAGAGCCTTCATCTCCGGCTGCAATTGACGCATTGCCGCCGTACTCTGAAAGCTTTTCTTGGTCAGCGGGTACAAGACGAGCTTGATCAGGATAGCAAATATGATAATGGCAACCCCATAATTGCCAAGCCAGTTGCCGACGGTTTCAAAATACGGGATGACGATGTACTTGACGAACGGATCGGAAAAGAATCGCAGAAGGCTGTATCCCACGTGAACCATGCTATAGGCCGTCTCGTCGTACTTGGTGAGTTCGTGGTAACGCAGGGGGCCCAGGTAAAGGGAGAAATTCAGCACATTATTGTTCGGAATCCGCGTGTGGACGACACTCGAGTAATTATGAAATGACCCGGCTTCGTCTACTTTCCCGATAATATGCCCGTTGAGGGTTGCTCCGGAGGTTTGCTGCGCCGGTTTTATGATCTGTGTGAAGAACTTGGTTCGCGTCGAAACCCATCTCACTTCACCGCTGAAATTCTTGTCTTTTGTACCGGCATCCGAGAGTATCAATTGTTCCAGTTCGCCACCGGTATAGGCATATGCCGAGTTGTCAGTCGCGTCAACTTTGTGCGATTTTTCGGTAAAATTCAGCGACGGTTTCCATGAAAAATCGATATCGCGGCTGCTCACATCACTTGCCACGCCATCAAAGTTGATGGCCAGTCCGATGTTGTAATTATTGCCGTAAAAGGTGTAGGTATAAGTCAGCGTTTTTCCGTTCCCAACCGGCAGATTGTATACCAGCTTGGCACTGTCACCTTTAGCAACCGTAAGAGAATGTCCCTTTGTAGTCTGATCGAAAAGCAGATGATACGTCTCGACATTATAATTCTGCGTGGATATGAACCCGACCGAATAAGCAGAACGGGTTGTATCCTTAATCATCTGAACAGGTTGCTGGTCCCAGGTTTTGTATTTCTGGAGATAAAATTTTGCAGGGCCGGCTCCAAGGTTGGTGAATTCAGCCTTATAGAGCGGGGTTTCAACAGTAAAATAGGTGGTGTCTTTCGCCTCCTGTGTAGCGAACATCCCCATTGTCATTGGAGGCTGTTTGGTTGCCTTAATCTGGTGTTCAACAGGTGTCTGGCTAATAGCCGTCGATGTAGTATCCTGTTTTTGCAGAGTATCTGATGATTGAGCAACAGCCGTAGTATCGGACTGTTTAGCCTTTTGAAGATCACTGGCACTCGGGCTGGAGAAGTAGAACCAGCCGAGCATCAGGAGAAAAATCAGAATAAGACCAAGAACTGAATTACGATCCAAGTGTTACCTCAGGGTTTGGCTTCGGTGACGTGTATTGAAGGGTGGTGATGGTGGTGGTGATGTCCCCGGCCTTCGGGGTCAGCATCCGGTACCGGATCATATCCACCCTCGTGGAATGGGTGGCATTTACTGATTCGTTTTATTCCGAGCCATGATCCCTTGAAAATCCCAAAGCGACGCAGCGCTTCAATAGTGTATTGACTGCAAGTCGGTTCAAACCGACATGAGTTGGGAAAGTAAGGGGATATGGCCAGTTGATAGAACCGGATTAGATATATAAATAGATATTTCATGACTTCTGTGGGTCCTGTTCGTTAAGACGATCCCGCAATGTAGTCAGTAACCGAATGCAATCATGCTCAATAGCACGATAATCAGCCGCAGAATTTTTGGCTATCAGTGCCGCATGAAAGCCGTGAGAAGCCTGGGAGCAGGTTTCCTCAAGGATGTTATAATAATGGAGGCGGTAGGCCTCGCGCATACGTCGTTTAATCTGGTTGCGTTTATTTGCCTTTCCTAAACGTTTGCTTACCACAAAGCCCATCAGACAGGATTCTCCTTCTAATATAACATATCGGAGATCAATGTTTCGGGCTCTTAGGGATGATCCTTGATCAAACAAACGCTGAAAATTATTTTTGCCGCGGAGTATCATCGACCGCGGTAAACCATTCTTTTTCGGATTTTGATCAGAACCGTGATCAGGCTTATTTGCCCTTTGGTTCATCACTGACGGTCAGCTTATGGCGACCTTTTGCCCTGCGCCGTTTTAAGACGTCTCGTCCGTTGGCAGTAGCCATACGTTTGCGGAAACCGTGCTTATTTACCCGTTTTCTTTTGCTCGGTTGAAAAGTACGTTTCATAATTTCTGTCTGCTATTATATGTGAACACTGAAAAGATTCATAAATTAAGAAAAAAAGTAACACTAATGAAAGATTCCCACGCGTTTGTATACCATCAAATGAAAGACACAGTAGAATAAACTCTCAATTACACCATATTATTTTAAGAGCGAATACGTTGATGCAAACAGGAAGGGTGGTTGAACCGGGCAATTCTGAGGCGTAAATTACTGTGTTGTATTAATTGCACGAAACGCACTACCTTTGCGGTCCCTGAAGAAGACTGAGGATCTACCAAAACCTGGTGTTGCTGACTAAATGTTCGCTTGTTAAGGAATTAAATCGCAAAAATTACCTGCTTATTTCATGTTAAAAGGCTTTTTAAACGGAATCGAAAAAATATTTGGCTCTCACGCGGATCGTGATCTGAAGAAATTGGAGCCGATTGTCGAGGAGATAAAATCCTTCGAACCGGAGGTGCGAGAGCTCACTGATGAAGAATTGCGCGCGCGTACCGATAAGTTTCGTCAGTATATCAAGGACGAGACGGCGGAAGTCGATGCGGAAATCAATGAGATAAACGCTAAGCTGCAACGCACGGGCGATGAAGACACCCTCTCTATTGATGAGCGTCATGAACTCTCCGTGGAGCTGGAAAAAAAAGAAGACGACTGGCTGGATATCGTGGAAGATGTTCTGGAGGAGATTCTTCCGGAGGCATTCGCTGTTCTGAAAGAAACATGCCGGCGTTTTGTTGGCAAGACCTGGACGGTTACCGGACACGAGATAACCTGGAATATGGTGCCCTATGATGTGCAGTTGATGGGTGCGGTGGTATTGCACAGGGGTAAGATCTCCGAAATGAAAACCGGTGAAGGAAAAACACTCGTCTCTATTTTTCCTGCCTATCTGAATGCCTTACCGGGCAGAGGGGTACACATTATTACGGTCAACGACTACCTGGCAAAGCGTGATGCCGAATGGAATGAGCCTATTCTCAACTTCCACGGTTTGAAAGTCGATTGCATCGACCGTTATGAACCGAATACGGAGCTTCGCCGCCAGGCATACCGGGCCGATATAACCTACGGTACCAACAACGAGTTCGGCTTTGATTATCTGCGCGATAACATGGCCACAAGCGAAGATCAGCTCGTACAGCGAGGTCATCATTATTCAATCGTTGATGAGGTCGACTCTGTTCTGATCGATGAGGCCCGTACCCCGTTGATCATATCCGGACCAGTTCCGCAGGATAACCAGACCGAGCGATATGTACAGCTGAAACCCCGGATCGAGAGCCTGGTTGAAGCTCAAAAAAGGCTCGTTGCGAAGATCGTGTCCGAGGGTGAAGAAGAACTTAAAAACGAAAATGAAGAAAAAGCCGGATTGGCTCTCCTGCGGGCACAACGTGGATTCCCAAAAAATGCCCGGTACCGTAAGCTTGTGCAGGATCCCCAGATCCAGAAACTGGTTCAGAAGACGGAATATTATTATTTGCAGGATAATGCCAAGAATCTTCCCTTTGTAGATGAGGAACTCTATTACTCGGTTGATGCGAAACTGAATGCGATTGAAATGACCGAGAAAGGGCGTAAGTTTATCACCGGCGCCGAAGAGGACGATGCCTTCTTCATCATCCCTGATATGGGGCTAGAGACCTCTCTGATCGAAGAAGAATTTTCAGAAAAGGAAGAGAAGGCGAGAGCAGAGATATTCGACAATCCGGAATTTAGTGACGAATTCAAGGAGACTCACTGGGAGAAGAAACGTAATGAAATTGCGAAAGAAAAATCGAATCGTATTGGTGAACTGAATCGCCTTTTTGCCGAGCGCAGCGACCGTATTCATACGGTAAACCAGTTGCTCAAAGCGTATACCCTGTTTGAACGCGATGACGAATACATTGTGCAGGAAGGTAAAGTTCAGATCGTTGACGAACACACAGGACGTGTGCTATCTGGCCGGCGCTATTCGGATGGTCTGCACCAGGCGCTCGAGGCAAAAGAAAATGTAAAGGTGGAGTCCTCCACGCAGACATATGCCACGATCACCTTGCAGAACTACTTCCGCATGTATCACAAACTGGCCGGGATGACCGGTACGGCTGTGACGGAAGAGTCTGAGTTTTACGAGATCTATAAAGTTGATGTTCTGGAGATTCCAACCAACGAACCCGTTATCCGCGATGACAGGGAGGATCTGGTCTTCCGTACAAAACGTGAGAAATATAACGCGGTGATCGATAAGCTCCGCGAATATCACAAAAAAGGTCAACCGGTTCTGGTTGGGACCACCAGTGTCGAAGTCTCTGAGACACTGAGCCGAATGCTCAAACGAACCCAGATCCCTCACAACGTACTGAATGCCAAGCAACACAAGCGCGAGAGCGAGATTGTTGCCCAGGCCGGACAAAAAGGTGCCGTAACCATCGCCACGAACATGGCTGGTCGTGGTACGGACATCAAGCTGGGGACAGGGGTCAAGGAACTGGGTGGTCTTGCCATCCTGGGCACCGAGCGGCACGAGTCACGGCGCATTGACCTTCAGCTTCGTGGTCGTTCCGGACGTCAGGGTGATCCGGGTGAGTCGCAATTTTATGTGTCACTCGAGGACGAACTGATGCGTCTGTTTGGTTCCGAACGAGTGGCTAACGTGATGGATCGCCTCAAGTTTGAAGAAGGCGAAGTAATACAGCACCCGTGGATATCGAAGTCGATCGAGCGGGCACAGAAGAAAGTTGAGCAGAACAACTTCAGTATCCGGAAGAGGCAACTCGATTATGATGATGTTCTCAATAATCAGAGGAGCGTAATTTACGAGCGTCGCCGTCATGCCCTGCTTGGCGAGAACCTGATCTCCGATATCCAGGATATGCTTCAGGATCTGGTTACATCGATTGTGGATGAATATTACGATCAGGGTGAGTTCGACACGATTCATGATGAAGTGATGCGTATTCTGGCAACCGACGTTCCGGTCGACCGTGAAAGATGGGCGGCTCTTGGAGACGACGGCATCATTGATATGATCGTCGAGCAGGCAATCAAGACCTATCATGATAAAGAACATGCCATAGCTGAACCTTTATATGATGTCCTCCAGCAGATAAAGAAAAGTGATATGGAGAACAAACCGCAGAGTGTTCAGGTCATCTTTACCGATGGCATGAGGTATCTGCGGGTTGTTGTGGAAATTGACCGCGCCATTGAAACCAAGGGACACGAAGTTGTACGCGCCCTTGAGCGAACGGCAGTTCTTTCCATGATCGATGACAAATGGATGGAGCATCTGCGTGAACTGGACGTCCTTAAGGAAGGGATTGGTCTGCGGGCGTTTGGCCAGAAAGATCCTCTCGTGGAATATAAAAGAGAAGCCTACTTGTTGTTTAAACAGCTCATTGAAGAGATCAATAACGATCTTATCTCATTGATCTGGAAAGCAGTGCCGGAAGGCGGCGATCAACAGCAGGTCCAGAAACCGGTACAAAAGCAGCGCGATCGGTACGATCGCAAGCGAATGAAAACGCAACACGCATCTTCGACCAACATGGGATTCCAGATGGGTGACGCTCAGCAGTCGGGCAACGGTGAACAGGAAATGGACGGGGAAGGTAAGCTTGAACCGGTAATTGTAGGCGAGAAAGTGGGACGCAATGATCCTTGTCCGTGTGGTTCCGGGAAAAAATACAAACATTGCCACGGAAGAAATGCATAACAGCGAGCACTGATTACTGACCAATTAACAATGCCCAACGAGATGTTGTTGATTGTTCAAACGGTAAGAAAATAGTTAGTGTATTGAGTAACCCTCCATGAGATTTCATGGAGGGTTTTTTATATAAAAGATGATCTGCTGTTGCCTAATGGACGGTCCGATTTCTAAAATCCAAAGTCTATAATCTTTTAATCTCATCATGTTGCGCTATTCACAAACATATCTGACATTATCAGGAAATATCATCGATCAGACACTCGTTTTTTGATCGAGTTTTATTTCTCACTATAGACTGTCGGTGTTTCATGGATCAATTACTGTTTAATTCGCTGACTGAACCGATCCCCGGCATCCGCGGCGAGCTCGACATTATCCCTATTCATCATGAAGGGCGTGAATTCCTCTATTTTCATGATATGCTGGGATACGCAACCGACAACTTCGTGCTGGACCGTTCTGTAAGTCCCTTAATGGTGCATTTTACAGGCAGTCACACTGTCAATGAAATTCTGGATGTGATCCATAATCAGGGTGGTTCGGATATCGGAGAACCCGATTTGTTGCGCTTTATCCGTTTCCTGGACCAGAATCGCATACTTCGCTCGGTTTATTTTACGAAGATTTCAGAGCGTTTTGAGGAAAAATTTGAATCGATGGATGTTCGTCCACCCGTGACGGCGGGAAACTCATATCCATCGGATCCGAAAGAATTACGGCGCCAATTTGACGAGGCTTTTTCAAGATACGGTGCGAATCCACAAACAAACGGTTCGGCTGTAAAAGCACTTTATGCGCCGCATATCGATCCCCGGGTGGGAATGGATAGTTATGTAAAAGCTTTTTCACCTCTGCGTCCCCTCCGGCCAAAACGTGTCGTTCTGCTGGCGACCTCCCACTATGCCGGACTATATAACAGACGTTATCTGAGAAAACCGTTCATCCTTACAGAAAAGGACTTCCGGACTCCGTTGGGAATCGTGAAAAACGATCGGGAAAGTATCAGGGAGCTGGCAATGTTGAAAGATGCCGGGATTTCAACAAGCGACCGGGCTCATCGCATAGAGCATAGCATCGAATTGCATCTGATCTTCCTGAAATATCTTTGGCCGCATGATTTTTCGCTGGTGCCCATCCTGGTGGGCAGTCTGGACGAACTTCTGTATATGCCTGATGGTGATCTTGGTGCCAAAATGTCCAATCTTGGTAAGGCACTGAATGATATGTTTGGCGATGATCCTGATACGCTGTTTTTAATCAGCGGGGATCTCGCTCATTTCGGCAAAAAGTTTGGTGACAAGCTCCCGGCAAGTACATATTTCGAAGAGGTTCATCGTTTTGACAAACAACTGCTTCGTGCTGCTGAAAAAGCGACGCCCGATGCCTTCCTTAATGTCATGAAGACCAACAACGATCAGTACCGGATCTGTGGATTTCCGCCTCTTATGACTTTTCTGAATGCTATAACGGGAATCGAGGGGCGGCAAACAAGCTATGATCTCTGGGATGAAAGGGAGCGTGATAGTGCAGTAACCTTTGGTTCTATTCTCTACTACCAGGCCTAGGAGATATTTTGATGGCAGAGAAGCTCATCCGATTAGCAAAACCAGGGGATGCAGGAGATATAGCTGCAATTTATGCTCCTTTTGTTCGCAACACAGCCACTTCCTTTGAATTGGAGCCTCCGGATGAAGAGGAGTTCAGAAAGCGACTGTTCAACACATTAACAAAATGGCCATGGCTGGTCTGCGAAATTGACGGGAGGATAGCCGGGTATGCCTATGCGGGAATATACCGCAGTCGTGCAGCCTATCAATGGGCAGTGGAAGTATCCGTTTATATAAATCCGGAATTTCACAGGAGAGGTGTTGGGAAAGCTCTTTACACATCACTTTTTGCGATGCTGGCCCGACAGGGATTCTACACTGCTTTTGCAGGGGTGACACAACCCAATGAAGCGAGTACACATTTTCACCGGTCGATGGGGTTTGAATACATTGGCGTATTTCGCTTGGCAGGATTTAAACATGGTCGGTGGCGTAATGTATCCTGGTGGTCACGAACTCTTCGCGATGATTTTGGTGATGACCCAAAACCAACACTGACCCCCGCTGAATTAAAAGACGATGAAGGTTGGTTGGCAGCCATGCAATGCGGAGGTATTCACATCAAATGAAACCGGCCTCACTTTTCATTTGATTACACAAATGAAAACAGATTGAAGTACCTTTACGCACGTATTGAATCCAAAAAGTAAAGGAGTCAATCTATGAGTGTTACTGTCAAATTAAGTGATATTGTTGAGGGGCTGGACGGCCAGTCGCACGAGTTGGAGTATTATATCGATAAAACGACCGGGGATCTGACTTTGATTACTGACGAAGTCAACTGGGCTGTGGAACAGGATAATTCTCTTGATGCCTACCCGGAATGGCAGCAAGAGATGATCGTAAAAGCCAGAGAGATCCTTCAGGACGATAAGAATCGGTTTTTACCGTTAGTCGAACGCATCGATGATTATCGTATCATGGAATCATTTTGTGAGTCTGTTCCCGATTTTGCCTTATCAGAGAAGTTGTTGGATACCATACAAGGTCGGGGAGCTTTTCGGAGATTCAGAGAATTCATTTTTGAAAGAGGTTTAGAGCAGGATTGGTATGTTTTCAGGGATAATGAATACAGGCAGGCGGCCATCAGATGGTGTGATGCAGAGAGCATGGACTATGTCGATGATCTGCCCGTTAAAGAGTTGTTCCCATCATTTAGTAACAAACGAGGTGACCTGAGCAGGCTGGAACTCAGTGAGGCGGAGATGAAATCAGCCGGTTACCAGGTTGTGGATGCCCTGGTTGAGCATTTTTTATCGCTTCCGGAAGATCAAGTGACTCATCGGCCTGGTTCAG
>DATFNI010000027.1:0-5247 GCA_035266485.1 Balneolales bacterium | reverse complement strand
GTTCAGGGTGTACCCAAGAAGATACATCACGATAAAAGTAGAGATGAGCGAACATGGGATGGCCACCATAATGATCAGCGAATTCCGGATGCTGTGCAGAAACGCCAGCATAACCAGCCCAACAAGGAGGATGGCGATCATCAAATCGAACTTAACATTATTAGCTGACTCAACAGTGAATACCGATTCATCCTGTGCTATATCGAAAGTGATGTTATTTGAGGTGTATTCACCCTCAATCTTGTTAAGTTCCGCCTTTACCCGATCGCACACTTCGACCGAATTGGCCCCGGTTTGCTTCTGTATGAGAATGCCCAGTGCGGATTTGCCATTTAACCGGCTGATCGATTCTATTTCTTTCGTGCCGTCCACGACATAGGCAACATCACTTATCTTGACGGGACCATGATCGGGAGAATCCTTAATAACAAGATCCTGTACCGTTTCAATGGCCTGAAGCTTGCCGGATATCCGGACTGAGTACTGTCCCTGCACGTCTTTCACCTTACCGGCCGGAATGTCCAGATTAGCCTTTTTGATCGTCTCCAGAACGGATAATATGGGGATGTCATATCCCTTCAATTTATCCTGATCGACATTGACCCGGATTTCCCGCCGGATGCCCCCAAACAAAGTAACCGCCCCAACCCCTTCCAGCCGGGATAAACGCGGCTTAATTGTTTCATCTACGAAACGATAGAACTCCCTGCCCGGCATATCACTGACTGCACCCACCCTCAATACCGGCATCTCATTAATAGCAAACTTGGACACAACCGGTGTCTCGGCATCCTCCGGCAACGATGGCAGGATTTCATTGATCCTTCGCTGCACTTCCTGTAGTGAGGTATTAGCATCCGCACTCTGTGTGAACTCGAGCACAACCAGGGAGACCGACTCAAGGGAAAAGCTATTCACCCGCTTTATCTTCTCCACACTGTTAACAGCATCCTCGACGATTTTGGTTATCGATGTCTCCACCTCGCCCGGTGGTGCCCCGGGGTAAACGGACGTAATGCTTATGATGGGCGGCGTGATATCGGGTAGCAATTCATACTTAAGCAGCCGGTAGCTGAACATCCCAAGAATGATCAGGAATAAGAATATCACAACGATCAGTGGTGGACGTTTTATGGATAATTCGGTGATCGTCATCGTTAACCCTCAATTAGTAAGATCTTGCACGATTAAGGTGGGTGTAAACCGAGTGTCTCATTATGCAACAAACGGACTTATAATGAAACGTTACGTGGACACCCCCTAAAAGTCCCCTCAAGGGGACATTAGAGTGTTTACTCTCTGTGTTTACATGCTATTTATAAATAGTTACGGAAACCTTTTTGTTGATTTATGAAGAATTGTCATCATTCCACATACATCTATTCTACACTTACAGCCGGACGATTTACAATGACAGCGGCGCTATCGATCAGGTTGGTTTGACCAACTACCACTACATTCTCCCCTTCTGAGACGCCCCGGGTGACCTCCATGTATTCATCTGTCACGCCGGATACTTCTATTGTACGCAGGCGGGCAATATTGTTTTCGACAACGTACACTTTCGGATCCTTAATACTGCCCACCAGGGCTTTCCGGGATACAATCAGCTGCTTGCCGTCGCTGGTAAAGTGGAATATCAAGTTGACGAACATCCCGGCCTTGAGCAGATTTTTCTCATTATTCTGGATGATCTCTACGGTGTAGGTGTGTGAGTCGTCCGCTTTCACACTGATACTCGTAACTATTCCTTCTAATGATTTCCCCGGGTAAAGGTCCGAGGCCACTATGACCGGCATCTCTTCTTTTACCCTGATTACATCACTCTCCGGGAGATTCACTTTTATCTTCAGCTTCGAGATGTCTACAATATTAGCAACCGGTGTCCCCGGGCCGACCGTACTTCCGACATTGACATACCGTTTTACAACGATACCGTCAATCGGGCTGGTAATGCGGGTATCCCTCAGGTATTTCTTTGCCATTACATACTGAGCATCGGCATTCTTTAGGCCGATACGCGCATTTTCGTAGTCATTACGCGACAGGTTACCTTCTTTCAGGAGATTCTCGTAGCGCTTCAGATCGAGTTTGGCTTTCTCAAATGTCGCCTCGGCGAGTATGTAATTTGCTTTTAGCAACTCGTCATCCACCTGGACCAACGGCGTATTTCGTTTTACCCGATCTCCGTCCGAGACCAGAACCTCTGTAACCCTTCCCGATGTCTCCGACAAAAGTTTTACATCGTTGAATGCCTCCGTTGTACCGATAAATTTGGCGTTATGAGTGATGGCGGCATACCTCGCCATCTCCACAGTTACCGGGTATGCCGTGGCGCCCTCTTTAACAATGGCGGCTTCTCTTTTCGACTTATTGTTTATCAACAATATCACTATAAGGATGGCTGCCGCAGCGATGACTATCCATTCGATGACTCGTCTCATGTTCCAACTCTTAGATGGCTTGTTGGGAAAAATTGATTAGCTGTTTACTCTTTCCATCAACGTCTTATGTAGTATTCTCTCAGAACGGCGGTTACCTGTCGATGAGGAAGGATCGAGTTATTGATCAGATTCTTGAAATGAACATAACATATTCGCAGGCTACCCTCGAAATGCAACCCGCTAAACTAAATTGAATACTAATTATAAATCAATTTAAGATAATAATATCTTAAAATTACACATTCCTTGTTCACAGCCTGTTAAATTTGGATGACTATCGGGATACCCGGCGGATGTCCTTCCTCTGAGCCCGGAACCACGATTAGCACTCATTGACCAGCCAGATAGGGCGAAGGATCTCGCCAAATACGGGAAACAAGTGTGACACCTGAACGGTCCGTTGCCGGATGTTAACGAGATTCTGCTTTCTCCGCCGTGACGGAGAAAATCAGGATGACAGAGGAAGTGTTTGGGTTTGGCAACGATGGCTGATAGCTGAACAATGACGCCTGACAGTCCCTCTCACTCCGTCAGCTCTTCCCTGAATTGCAATTCATACAAACGCTTGTACAATCCATCACTGGCGATCAGCTCTTCATGTGTTCCATCCTGTACGATTCGACCCCGGTCAAGCACAAGAATCCGATGGGCATGCTGGACGGTCGAAAGGCGATGGGCAATGATGAAGGTCGTGCGGGTCTTCATAAGCCGGTTCAATGCTTCCTGGATTTGGGCTTCCGACTCCGAGTCCAGTGATGAGGTGGCTTCATCCAATAAAAGGATTCGCGGATTCTTCAACAGTGCCCGCGCAATAGCAATGCGCTGGCGCTGACCGCCACTCAGTTTTACCCCTTTCTCCCCGATCTTCGAATCAAACTTCCCGGGAAGTTCATTGATAAATCTGTATGCATTGGCATCAATAGCAGCCTGTTCAATCTCTTTGTCGGTGGCATCAAGCTTTCCGTACCGGATGTTTTCACGTATGGTGGTGCCAAACAGGTAGACGTCCTGAGGCACTATGGCAATCTGATCGATCAGAGAGCGCCTTTTGACCAATTTGATATCATGACCATCAACCAGGATCCGGCCTTCCTGAGGATCGTAAAATCGCGGAATCAGGTTGATCATTGTCGTCTTACCTGCACCGCTGGGACCCACAACGGCTATGGTCTGCCCGGCCGACACTTTATACGAGATATCTTTCAACACGGGCCGGTGATATTCATAAGCAAAGGTCACGTCACGAAACTCGACCTCTCCATTGACATCTGAGAGCACGTTGGCGTGGGACACATCCTGCACTTCAGGGATTTCGTCGAGAACATCAAAGATACGATCCGTTGCTCCTACAGCTGTGTTCAGCGATGTATACAGACGGGACATCTGTCCGACCGACCGGGCAATACTGAAGGCATAAAAGATGAACGCCACAAGATCCCCGGTTGTCAGTCTTCCGGCCAATACCTCCCGGCCGCCAAACCAAAAGATGATAACCAGTGTAGTCATGAACATCAAACCGATGCTCGACCAAAATATACTGGAGATCAATATCTTACGCCGGCTTGTTGAGTACAATTGTTCGACCGAATCCGCATAACGGCCCACTTCGAACGGCTCGCGGGCAAAGGCCTTCACCACCCGTATGGCACCCAGGGTGTCCTCTGCAATGGCGGTCGTATTGGCCAGATCGTCCTGGATGTTGCGGGATAATGCCCGGACTTTTCCGCCAAAATACCGGCTGGAGATGGTGGCCAGCGGAACAGTGAGAAACACGATCAGGCTCAGCCTCCAGTTCAGCATGATCATCAGGCTGACGGATCCGATCAGGGTAAAGGCGATGGTAACCGTTTGCGGAAGAGAGTCGGTCAGAGCCGTTCGTATCGAACCGACATCATTGGTCAGTCGTGAGGTGATTTCGCCCAGACGAACCTCTGAAAAATAGTGAAACCCAAGCCGGTGCAGATGCTCGTAGACCTGCTTTCTGAGATCGGTGATCACCCGCTCCCCAACGATTTCGAGTCCGTATGAACTGCCAAATGAGAAAAACGCCTGCAGCAGGAATAACCCGAGAAGTGCAAGTGCAATGACATTGAGCAGGCTCTCGTTGGCACTCTGAAACACCGCGTCGAGCAGCGCCCTCAGACCAAGAGGAACCGTCAGCCCGGCCGCTGAAGATAACAACGCAAGAACCACGGCTGCATAAAACCGGCCGCGATAGGGTTTGCTCAGGGCAAAGATACGCTTAACAGCCTCCCAAAGAGACTTTCGTGACTTAGCATCGCCGGATGGTTTCCTGTTCATTGATCCTCAAGTTAAACGTTGGTTCCCGGATTTCGGATAAGGTAAGATCGTTTCGTGAACTTTTGATAAACGTTTGAGCAGGTCACAAATCGCAGACTTGCGACCCAAAGCAACGCGTTCGACAGTTCTGCGTCATTCTTATATCCATATTTACAAAGATTTAAACAAGAATGGTTAAATGGAAATTTAAATCTTATTAGTGAGGAGTTAATTATCAAATACGAGGGAATGATATGGTTTACACAATCAACCAAATCAAAAATGTTAATGATGAGCTTGATTTTACAAGCGACATCAGAAAAATCATCTTTAACGTCCGGGACTCAGAATTAGGTCCGGGGATCAAAAAAAGGTTAACAAAGTGCCATGTATGGTCTAATTGGGAGTGCTATGATCTGATCCATATCACAAACCTAAGCGATTCGGATATCCAAAAGATGCTGCCTGATGTCGAGCATATCGATTACAATGCACTAAACTGATTGGGCCCGTTTCTTACCGG
>DATFNI010000026.1:0-2951 GCA_035266485.1 Balneolales bacterium | reverse complement strand
GGTCAGGCCGTGGGTGGTGCAATTGCAGACGTGTTAAGCGGCAAGGTTAACCCGTCAGGGAAACTTTCCGAGACGTTTCCCAAACGATTGAAGGATGTTTCCTCATATCTCACATTCCCGGGACGTGATGGCCATGCCATCTACGGTGAGCGGTTCTTTACCGGCTATCGCTATTTTGATGAAAAAGGCATCCAACCTCTGTATCCGTTTGGTTATGGTTTGAGCTACACGACATTTAGCTTCTCAAACATGAAGGTCAGCAGTACGTCGATCAAAGACAGCGACTCCCTGGATGTACGGGTGACCGTAAAGAACACCGGTGGACGCGCGGGCAAAGAAGTGGTCCAACTGTATGTGCACGATCATATTAAAGATGTAAAACAACCGGTGAAAGAGCTCAAGGATTTTGCAAAGGTGGCACTGAATCCCGGTCAGTCAAAAGAAGTTCATTTTAAACTTGGTTTCCGTGACTTCGCATACTACGATACCGAAATCAGCGACTGGAAAGTGGAAACCGGTAAGTTTGATATCATGGTTGGCGGATCTTCCGATAACCTTCCCCTGCAAAAAACGGTGGAAGTGACCTCGACCAACACCAAGTATCCGCCGCTGACCCGTAATTCCCTGCTTCGGGATTTCAGGAACAATCCCAAAGGCAAAGCTATCTATGATAAGATAATCAACGGTATGGTGAATGCGATGATGGGCGGCAACACAAACGCCTCCCAAAACGATGCGGCACGCAAACAGGCCGTTCAAATGATCCGTGGTTATATCGACGCCATGCCGATCAGCAAACTGGTTACCATGTCCAACGGCCGGTTTACCGAGCAGATGCTTAATCAAATGCTTCAGTCGGTAAAACAATAGCGAATGGATAGCCCAAAAAGGACAGCTGAGCGTCAGCCGTCCTTTTTTTAAACTTAGAAGCAATTAATAAGTCTGTAACCAAACCATTCTGCATTTTAGACAGGTGCCTGGTTTATTGGAAAATGTATTCCCGGGATATTCGGAACAATAATTCCTATTTTGTTTCCGATATGTCAGTGACCAGACAATGAGAAATTGAAATTATCACCTGAAAAACAGGAATCATGAGATTAGTTGACCCACATGGTAATGAGGTAACGAGTCATAAAAACGAAAAAGCGGACGAGCTGGAGCAACAGTTCAACCAGAAGATCGAGAAGGTACTTGAACCAATCCTCAACCGGATCCAACTGTCAGGGAACAAGATATCCGAGCAGCAACTGATCCAGTTGCATTCCGTTGCACATCAGATTCTGTTTAATCGCCTGGTATTTAATATGGTTAGTAAGATAGGCATCGATACCATCGACGGGATCCTGAAGGAAGATGACATCAAGGAATTACAGACTTCTCTAAGTAATCAGCTTCGTATCGTGGATCCGTCGGAAGCGATGAATATGAAAAATCAGGATCCGAAGGATTCATAAAAAAGGGGCATTCAGCACACCCCTTTTTTAATGTTTCGTTGTTTCAGAGAGATTAGTTCATCAGGCGATCTCAAGGAGTTCGATATCGAAATAAAGATCTTTTCCGGCGAGCGGATGGTTGGCGTCAAGTGTTATATTTGAACCATCGATATCGGCGACTACCACGTTGAAGACATGCCCGTTTTCTCGTTTCACCTGTAACTGTTGTCCCACTTTGGGATTTACATTTTCCGGGAATTCTTCCTTTTTGATGGTGACCATCATGTCGTCGCGGCGAGGACCATACGCTTCATCAGAAGGAATTTGAATGGATTTGGTTTCTCCAGGCTTCATTCCCAAAACGGCTTTATCAAAACCGGGTATCATCTGTCCCGCCCCGACTTCAAATTCAAGCGGCTCACGGTCGAGAGAGCTGTCAAAGACGGTATCATCTTCCAATTTACCAGTGTAATGTACTATAACGGTATTTCCTTTGGCTGCTTCTGACATTATAATATTATTGTGGTTATTAAAAAGTTATTGATTATTCGCGTTGATAATCTTCCTTGAAAGGTAACGTACAATACTCACGCATCCAAAAAGGAGCGCGGTTCAGTCATGCGTGTGATTTTCAAATGCAATGTGGGCTGAAATCGTTCACGAATCAACTTTTCGGGCAGGATTTTATGCTTGATATGGAGTAAATCCGTATTTTCGATGCATGGGCCTGTAGCTCAGATGGCTAGAGCGCCTCGTTCGCAACGAGGAGGTCGAGGGTTCGATTCCCTTCAGGTCCACCAAACACTTCCAAAATCGCTCTTCACGACTTGGAATTGCCGCTTTTTGAGATATGGTACACCGATTGGTACACAATTATACATACCCATTTAGATAAAAACAACCCTCCGATTATTAGGTCTACCCAACCTTTTTTACAAGACGAGCATTATTTCAGATCAGCTATTACATGTAAAATATCTACTGATCCTCTAGTTTTGCAGCAGGTCAAACCCGGTCCGAAAATAAAACCAATAGACTTTATTCTACATTGAGGTACAGAATTTGTAGGCAATTATGGCATTATACTGTATGAGAAGGGAGGGTAAATAGAGGGGGACTAGGTGGTGTTTAACGTGTCCTTTCCAGTTCAAAAGCTTCAACGTCATAAAATTTTGACGGCTGAAAATGGAACAAAGGGGGTAGGGGTATTCCGGGGGCACCTTTCGCGCGTGCGAGCGTGATAGACCCGTTCTCCAAATATGGGTAAAATCGGTTCAAAAATAGCCCTTCAAATATAGACTTTGATATGACCTACTGGAACAGATCGAGAGTCTGAAGGCAAATTTGGCAGCTAAAATAAATGAAATACAATGAGCTACATGTTAGCTTAGTCAAGCAAATAGAATAATTTATATGAGAATCCATACTATTATCCTTCCATATAAAGAAGGGATCAATAGAACAAAACCTATTGGAAAAAATGATATGAAATCTATAAGATTTAGAGGGAGTTGG
>DATFNI010000025.1:0-4097 GCA_035266485.1 Balneolales bacterium | reverse complement strand
GCTTCGAAACGTTTGTCGTTTGAAGCTCCGCTTCAATACCTGGTGGATCAATTTGTACCATGTGAAGGTATAGGGCGGAGTACCGCCAGTAAAAGACCGGCCAAATGCGGAGTGGCCATGGATGTTCCACTTAACGTGGCTGTACCGCCTCCCGGCCATAGTGAAAGAACATCCACACCCGGCTCGCTATAATCAATGGGCGGATTCCCATAATTGGAAAAAGAGGTGAATACATTATTACTGTCACACGCGGAAAGGGTCCAGACATTAGTATTATTGACATCGGCAGGAGACCAGTCACCCGCATTGGGATCCTCACTACCGGAGTGGTTTCCCGCAGCAATGGCGAAACGAAGCCCGTCATTGGCATCATTTTTAACGGCATTGTCGATATCCTGATTGACAGGGTAAACCTGTAAGCTCATATTAATCACATCGGCGCTGCTTGCATGCAGGGGAACATAATCTAATGCATCCAAAATGGCGTTAATAACACAATTTCCATATTTATTGCATGCTTTGACAGATACAACAGTGGCCCCAGCAGCTACACCAACAACATCAATGGAGTTATTTTTGGCAGCTATAATGCCTGCTACATGGGTTCCATGACCATAGTAATCATTCGGATCTTCTCCTGAAATGAAGGAGACACTATTAGTGGCGTCCACATTGAGGTCGGAATTGGTCAGGTCAATTCCCGTATCGATGATCCAGGCTTTTTTGCCGGTGCCGTCGAAAGGTCCTCCCACTCGTTTAATTCCCCATGGTACCGTCTGGGTGGTAGTGGTTTTGGATACGATTTTACCACCGGTTGAACTTATTTTAAACCAGTAGTTTTGACTTATATGATCTACCAGCGGATTTTGTTGCAGCTCCTTTACCTGCGTGGGTGTCAAATGGGCGGCAAAACCACGAAGAGCATATCGGTATCTCGAAAAAACGGAATCCTTTGATATCCCGACGTTATCCAAAACAGAATCGACCTGCAGTCCAACCATTTGTCCAATTGCAGGGTCCATTCTGCCGTTAAACCGATCCTTTAGAACCACAATATACTCTCCCTTAATTAGTTGGGAATCCGGTACTGCTGGGGCTATCAATGGTTCAGACGCTGTCGGTGAGGTTTGACTTTTTACTTGGGGGGGGTAGATTGAACCAAGCCTTTGTTATTACAGCCCATTATTAAAAGGGCGAGTACCATTCCTGAAAGGAATACAAGATGAAGACTCAATCGTTTCATCACAACCTCCTTTTTAAAAGGTGAATGGTTTAAGTGATGAAGTCTTTCGAGATGTGATAATCAGGGAAGGCTCCTTAACTTTAAAAGAGACACTTCCAAGCAATTTGTTACAAACAATCTTCAAAAAAATGAATAACTTTTCATTATGTCATTGGCGGTTAATCAGTTTAGGTGTATTTTTTTTTCTGACGGGTTGTGGTCTTTTTAGTGATAAACAAAATACAACAACTCATCTTAAGGATGGTTGGTCGGAGGTCGGACTGTCAGGCGACTCTATAACGAGGTTTAAGCGAAATGGACAATATCTGTATGCCGGGACGAACAACGGACTCTACCGACATGATCTTTCCAAATCAGATAAATCGTGGAGCAATCTTGGACTTAGCGGCCGTAGGATAAGGGACATGGTAATTTTCAATGATAACAAGATATTGGCGGCGGTGGCTATCGCTGATTTTGCCTCCGGTGACCCCACACTTTTTTTGACCACAGATGGGGGAAAATCATGGAAAAACTACCAAAATGGTTTTGGGGGGGGCTAATCATAAAACTTGGGTTGAAAGTCTTACCCGAGACCCCACGAATTCGGATATTCTCTATGCTGCGCGTGTTTTCCTTATTGCAAAATCGACTGATCAAGGGGTAAGTTGGAGCCCTGTATATGGGTCATGGGGTGGTTCTCTTGGAATGTGTCCCGTTTTGAAAGTTGATCCCAATAGACCAAGTACGATATGGGCGGGGGGAACAAACGGCGTTTTTGATCCCATTTTGTGGAAAAGCACGGATTACGGGTCCACTTGGCAAGTTCTTCTGAAGAATGTTTATAATGATGGTGTGGAAACCAATATTTCTGATTTGCTCATCTATCCCCTGCATTCGGATACCTTACTCATTGGGGAAGAAGCTGGTATCAAAGAGGGTAATGGAATTAAGCGGTCATACGACGATGGACAGACCTGGACAAAAGTTTACAATCAAACACCGGTTTATGCCCTGACCGGCGATCCTATCAACGCCGATCAGGTGTATGCTTCCGGTCATAATCAGGCTTCCACACTTTTCTTTGCCTCTTCCCCCGATTTCGGGGATACCTGGAATATCGTGACTGACAACCCAGGTCCTTCGGGCGTCTACACCAATACCCTTTTTGCCGACACTCTCAATGGTAAAAAAGTGCTTTATTTTGGTACTAACAAAGGGGTGTACAGGTATGTTACGCCGGAGTAGGTTACTGCTTTCACCCTGTCACGGTCAGACCCCAGATATTCTTAATGTCCGGGAAACAAACGTTGAAGGGCCTGGTTTGCATGTAGATCGCAGGGAACCCACCCCTCCGAAGGATAATGTCATTAAGATATCTGATTTCTTAAATCTAAAATCGCTGATCTTCAATCGTCAAAGAGGAAGCAGAGCTTCCGGAATTACATTCCCAGGCAGAGCCTGGGAATGAGCTATCTTTTTACATACCCATCTTCTTCTGTAAGTCTTTTGGGATGGAGTTTTTATTAACCATGATCGCGGTCGTATTCATGCGAACGTATGCAGCAGATACATACAGATATCCGTTTTCGGGATTATTGGTACCCCACGAATTTTTGACTCTGTAAAAAATCTGGCCACTCTGATCCTTGTACATGCCGACAATTTGCATCCCGTGATCATCCTGGGTGGTGTAGTTGTCGTACATTTTTTGTCGCAAATCCTGGGTGACGTTCATTTGCATGTAAGCATGGGTAAACATCGAATCCTTCTCTGATCTGGTGATGTCATCCCACTGTTTGACATAGGCAGGTATAATTGCCAAGCCATGTTTGAAGCTGAAACCGGCATTGCTGACATCGGCACCCCACGCAATGGTATAACCATGTTGCAAGGCATTGTTGATGATGTCCATCATATCATCCAGTTTGATGTTGTCGTATTTGTACCATTCCCAGTTATCCGGAATTTCAAGAATATACCTGGAGTAGAAGGGATGATTCTCAAAAGAGGTGATCGGAATGTAATCATCCATATTCAGGCCAAGATATTTCGCAAATGACTTCGGTGTGTACTCTTTTCCTTTATACATAAAGGTCTTGGGAATCTTACCGAGGTATCCGTTGAGTGCGCCGTCGAATGCATTGTGCCATTCCGGGTCCAGGAATCCATCCGGATTGGAAATTACGGCATCCAACATGGACTTCAATGCCTTATCCATTTCCAATTCGCGATACTTGGTTTGGCCATCCGGAAGACCCGTATAGGCGTAAAGTGGCTCAATGCCGTAATGTTCCCATACATATTTCACATCTTCAGCCTCGCCACCTGCACCAAACTGGGCATGGCCATGCATACGCACATATTTGTAAGCCTTATCCTGATAAGCATGATTTACCACAAACATAGGCGATAAATTAATGTCACCTTTACCGGTACGAATCAACTCTGACTCGAAAAAGGAAGCTGTCGAAAAAGACCAGCAGGTTCCTGACAGGGCTTGATTCTTAACACGGGTAGCTTCGATGTCTGTGATTCTCTTAAGATGATACGGCCCAACCGTTACTGTAGCTTGCTGCGCATAAGAAGCTGCACTGTAACTCAGACATGCAGCTACAAACAGCAATAATAGGGTTAACTTTTTCATTGAATCTTCTTTCTAATTGATAACTAAAACCTAAAGTGTACATCATATTGGCATTTTTTAAAAGTTATAAAATCCCGTTTCCCGGCTGTTTAAGCGGTATTAGCCGCCTCTGGCGCGGCATATATTCTTGATCTTAAAGAACTCAGGGATTGTGGAAAATGATTCGTAAAATATTGTGAAGATTTGCCGGAACCATCCGTCTTTTTTTGACTTATTTTCTCTCAGGAT
>DATFNI010000024.1:0-4182 GCA_035266485.1 Balneolales bacterium | reverse complement strand
AGTCGAGCGGAAGATTAAGAAGATTAATTCTTTCAAGAAGCGGGGGCGGGCAGTAGTCCGCAACTTCCTCAGAACCGCCGATGACCTGACGCTCGACCGGCAAAACCGGCTGGCCCTTCCATCCAAATTAATGGAAATGGTTGGAATAACCGGCAAAATCGTCTTCATCGGAAGCGGCGAACGAATTGAGCTATGGTCGCCCGAAGCGTTGGCCAAGGAAGATGAAAACCTGGATTTCGAAGCATACCAGGAGCTCTTTGAAGATGTGATGGGAGGGTTCGAGGACGAAGAGGAGGAATGAGCAATCTCTCATTTCACGAACCCGTTCTTCTTACTGAGACCATCGATTCGTTGGTGACCGATCCTGAAGGCATCTACATCGATGGGACACTGGGTGGCGGTGGTCACACTGCCGGCATCCTGAACAAACTTGGTAAAGACGGGCAAATCTACGGAATCGACCAGGATCCGGAAGCGTTGAAGCAGGTGCGCACCCAACGAAAGGAAGATCCTCGATTACACTTGATCATGGGTAATTTCGGCTATATGGATATTCTTTTGCCGCCGGAATTGACCGGGCAGGTGTCGGGCATCCTACTAGATCTGGGCGTATCGAGCCATCAGATCGATGAAGCAGGGCGCGGTTTCAGTTTCCAGGAAGACGGCCCCCTCGACATGCGCATGGGAGCCATGACAGGAATATCAGCAGAAACAGTGGTAAATCAGTACTCACAGGAAGACTTGACGAACCTCATATATACATATGGCGAAGAACGACACAGCCGTCGCATTTCCAATGCGATAGTCAAGGCACGACCGCTGCATACCACAAAAGAGTTGAGGGAGGTCATCGGCTCTGTTGTCCGGGGCCCCCATGCAATCAAGTCGATTGCACGCGTTTTTCAGGCCATCCGCATAGAGGTAAACAGAGAGCTTGAAATGCTGGAACTAGGTCTGAAGGCCGGACGAAGGCTTTTGATGCAAGACGGACGTTTTGTCATCATCTCCTATCACTCCCTTGAAGACCGTTTGGTTAAATATTTTTTTCGCTCAGGCAACATAAAAGGCAATCTAACAAAAGATCTCTTCGGGAATCTCCTCACCGACATGGAATTACTGAATAAAAAGGTGATCACCGCATCTGCGGAAGAAGTTGAACGAAATCCGAGAGCTCGCAGTGCGCGAATGCGTATTGGGGTTAAAACGTCCAGAGGTTCAGAATGATGTACGTAAACACTCCAATCAAAAAATCAGCACCCAAAAACAGGAATAAGCAATCTGGCCAGTCTGCCGGAGTCAATGCCAAGTCTCGTTATCAGCAGGGCAAGGGCGGTGTTTTCTCACCCGATACCGGGAATAATGCGATCAGCTATGCCAGGGAGCCGGAGAAGAAGCGGAAAGTTCCGGAGTTCTCCAACATCAAACCATGGAAAGTGATCGTCGGATCCATCCTGTTTGGAGTCGTCGGCCTCTTCTATCTGAACCATGTCTTTTACACACAAAAGCTTTTGAGCCAGGTAACCCAGCTTCAAAAAAAATACGAACAGACTCAACGCATTTATAACGACCGTAAGTTTACATACGACAAGATGATCGGTCCGACCGAAATATACAGCAAGGCCCGTAAACTGGGCATGATTACCGGCGGACCCAACGATCATGTGATTATTATTAACCATTAAATCCACGTGAGCGAAAGGCGAGACATATTACATCGGGCTCCCTTCATATTTGGGCTTGTTTTTCTGCTGCCCTGTGCCATTATTCTGCAATTAGTACGGATAAATTTATGGGACGGGCATGCGTTGCGTGAGCTCTGGAGTGCACAGGCCATCGATTTTGTACCTATCCCTGCACAGCGTGGTGATATTCTCGATGATCAGGGACGGGTTCTGGCAACCAACACTGTTTCCTACAATTTAGCTGTCGATCCGGGAGCCCCAAAGATGGACAGGGCTAAGTTGAACCGGATTTGCGACTCACTTGCCACATATACAGGCCTCTCTTATCATCAATGCCGGAGAAGAATAGCCGACGCTCCCCGGGGTTCCCGTTACATCGTCATGGCAAAAGGGCTCAATACCCGGGCATGGCAGTCGCTTCATTCGCTCAACTATCGTGGCATCATTCTGAGCCAGCAGTTCAAGCGGCGTTATAATTACGACTCGCTGGCAGCTCCGGTTCTGGGGTATGTCAATTATAATATGGATGGGGTCAACGGTCTCGAGAAGTATTATAATGATATGTTGCGTGGTGAAAACGGCCTGCAGCAGGTTCAGCTTGACAACCACCGCCATATTCGTGCAGTATTAGGCACTCCGCGTAAAAATCCGGTTAACGGTTATAATCTGCATACCACGCTGGACGTCCACATTCAAGCCGTTGTCCAGGAAGAACTCGAGAACGGTGTAGAGCGGACGCATGCTTCCTATGGTGAAGCCATTGTCCTTGATCCGAAAACCGGAGCAGTCAAAGCGATGGCCAACTATCCTTCCTTTAACCCGAATGCTCCCGGTCAGACACCCGATGAAGTCCGGCGCAACATGTCGGTCACCGACATGATCGAACCCGGCTCCACCTTTAAGCTGGTTATGGCCGTTGCGGCTATGCAACAGGGTGTAGTGTCTCTGAAGGATACGATCAAAACGCCAGCTGACGGCAAGAAACTGATCTACGGGCAATGGATGAAGGACCATGAACCGCTTGGCACGATGACCTTTCCACAGATCATCCAGAAGTCATCCGACATTGGTTCGGCAGAGATTGCCATGCGCATGAAACCGCAGGTATTCTATCAATATGCCCGAAACCTCGGATTCGGCTCACCCACACAAATTGATCTTCCCTATGAAGAATCCGGCCGTCTGAGGAAACCATACACATGGAGCAAAATAACCCTTCCCTGGATGGCTATTGGTTATGGGGTACAAGTCACTCCGATCCAATTGGCGCAGGCCTATGCCGCTTTTGCCAACGACGGGGTGCTGATGCGTCCCCACCTGGTCGATTATATTACAGATGATGAAGGTGATGTTGTTAAACGTTTCAGGCCTATTAAGGTTCGCCGGATAGCAAGCGCATCCACGATCAAAAAACTTGTTCCCGTTTTCGAAGGTGTGGTTTCCGACTCCGGAACAGCCGCTCTCGCCAAGGTTCAGGGACTCGAAATTGCCGGAAAAACAGGAACGGCCCAGATTTATCAGGATGGTAAATACCATTATGAATACCATGCCACATTCGTAGGCTTCTTCCCGGCAAACGATCCCAAATATGTTTGCCTGATCATCATGGATAAACCGCGAACAACCATTTATGGCGGGCTGGCAGCCGCTCCGGTATTCCATAACATTGCAAAACGCGTGGCACGCATGGATCCGGACATGATGGTTCAACCGGATGATGATCAATATAATTATTTAGCCGTCGCTCCCGATTTGAGTGGCATGAGAATTTCCGGCGCCGAAGAAATACTCGGCAAGTTGGGCATCGGATATAACATCAAGGGTGACGGGAAAGTCATCGACAGCCAGAGACCCGATGCAGGTTCTCAATTAAAACCGGGACAACGAATTGAACTTGTTACAGAAAAAATCGAACCGGTTGAGCAAAATCAAAAATATGTGACCGTCCCCGATCTGCATGGCATGAGCATGCGCCAGGCGATGTGGTATGCCAACGAGAGGGGTTTAAATCTTAAAGTGATCGGTTCCGGAACCATCTACACCCAGTTTCCTCTAGGTGGGCAACGCATGCAGACTGGTGCTACCGTTACAGTCCGGGGTAAGGCTCAAAGCATGGAAGATCTCACAAAATCAGGAGGTACCGGACGATGATGTGGGATCAGTTCATAGCACTCTGCAATCCAACTTCGGCTACCGGGAAACTCGAAACGGTAGATGGCCGTGTCCAGCATGATTCACGCAAGATCAAACCGGGCGATATCTTCGTAGCCGTCACCGGGTTGAATGCAGATGGGCACCACTTTATCCCGAAAGCGCTTGAAAACGGTGCCAAAGTGATTATTGCCGAACATGAGGTTACGGTTCCCAACGACGTGTCATTACTTATCGTTGACAACTCCCGCGTGCTTCTGAATAAACTGGCACTTGCCACGCTGGGTGATCCCCAAAAGAAGTTGCGTTTTATCGGCGTCACCGGGACCAACGGAAAAACGACGGTGAC
>DATFNI010000023.1:0-31364 GCA_035266485.1 Balneolales bacterium | reverse complement strand
CGATATTTTTTTTTGGACTTGTTGTATCTATGAAACAAGTCTTTTTCCCTGGACTTTGAACTTTTAAGGCTGAACGGTATTGCCTATGAAATTTGAACGATTTTTTACCCAGAAAAACTGGTCAACTCCATACGAAGAACTGAAATTTGAATCCCGCAAATCGGAAATCAAAAACCCGGATGGATCCACTGTGTTCAAAATGGACGATGTGATTGTCCCGAAAGGGTGGACCCAGGTAGCCACGGACGTGCTGGCTCAGAAATATTTCCGAAAAGCCGGGGTGCCGGCAAAATTGAAGAAAATCAAGGAAAAGGGCGTGCCCGGATGGCTGCAACGCTCTGACGTCGATGAGGGAGCGAACCAGGAATTGCCGGAAAACGAACGGTATACTCACGAACAGGATTGCCGGCAGGTATTCAACAGGCTGGCCGGTTGTTGGGTTTATTGGGGATGGAAGCATGACTATTTCGACACCGAAGACGATGCAAAGATTTTTTATGATGAAATGTGTTACATGCTGGCCAATCAAATGGCAGCACCCAACAGTCCGCAGTGGTTCAATACCGGTCTTCACTGGGCATATGGGATAAATGGTCCGGCGCAGGGTCACTACTATGTTGAAGCCAAAACCGGCAAATTAAAGCGTTCTGAGGATGCCTATACCCATCCACAGCCTCATGCCTGCTTCATCCAAAGTGTAAGGGATGACCTGGTCAACGAGGGCGGTATTATGGATTTGTGGGTGCGGGAAGCACGGTTGTTTAAATACGGATCGGGTACCGGTACGAATTTTTCTGAACTGAGAGGATCTAATGAGCCGCTCAGTGGAGGAGGCCGTTCATCCGGACTCATGAGCTTTCTGAAGATTGGTGATCGTGCGGCTGGTGCCATCAAGTCGGGTGGAACAACACGCCGTGCAGCCAAGATGGTCACGCTGGACCTGGATCATCCCGATATCGAAGAATATATCAACTGGAAAGTACGCGAAGAACAGAAAGTCGCTGCTTTGGTTGCCGGATCGAAGGCAACTGAGAAACATCTGAAAGAAATTCTTCGTCTGTGCCACAAACCGATCGAGATCGAGGGCAGGTCTTTTAATGGCGCCGTAAGCCGTGATCCCCGGCGGAACAAAGAACTGGCTCACGCCATTGCTAAAGCCAAAAAGTCATTCGTCCCACTCAATTATATAGAACGGGTTATTCAGCTTGCTGCCCAAGGTGTTACGGATATTGAATTTGAGATATACGACACCGACTGGAACTCAGAAGCTTATGCCACGGTGAGTGGTCAGAATTCGAATAATTCCGTACGGGTTCCTAATGCATTTATGAAGGCGGTGAAGGAAGACAGTGAGTGGAGTTTGTATGGCCGGGTGGAAAAACGGGATGCGCAGGATGAAGGCCGCGAACCCAAACCTTATAAAACCCTTCAGGCGCGTGATCTGTGGGATCAGATAGCCAACGCTGCATGGGCAAGTGCAGATCCGGGTACCCAATATCATGATACGATCAATGAGTGGCATACCTGCCCGGCTGATGGGCCTATCAAGGCCAGCAACCCGTGCTCCGAGTACATGTTCCTTGATAACACGGCGTGTAACCTGGCTTCGCTGAATCTCATCAAGTTTTACGATTTCGAAACCAAGAAGTTTGATGTAAAGGCATTTCGCCATGCATCACGTCTGTGGACGGTGGTTCTTGAGATCTCTGTTCTGATGGCACAGTTTCCCTCCAAAGAGATTGCCGAACTTTCATACGTGTTTCGCACTTTGGGTCTTGGCTTTGCCAATCTCGGCACATTACTGATGGTGCAGGGAGCTCCATACGACAGTGACCGTGGACGTGCCATCTGCGGGGCTGTCACCAGCATCATGCACATGACAGCCTATGCGACCAGCGCCGAGATGGCAAAGGAACTGGGAGCATTTTCAGGATACGTGCGCAACAAAGAGAATATGTTGCGTGTGGTACGGAATCATCGTCGTGCGGCCTACCATGTTCCTCCGGAAGAATATGAAGGGCTGACTATTAAACCGATGGGTATCGACGCCAGCATCTGTCCCGAATATTTGCTAAAAGCCGCACGTGAAGACAGCGACCGTGCGTTGGAGCTCGGAGAAAAATACGGGTATCGAAATGCCCAGGTAACCGTTCTCGCACCGACCGGAACAATTGGTCTGGTCATGGACTGCGACACGACGGGCATCGAACCCGATTATGCCCTGGTCAAGTTCAAAAAACTTGCTGGCGGCGGTTATTTTAAGATTATCAATCAGAGTGTCCCTGTTGCCCTGCGCAACCTTGACTACAGTGCTGCTCAAATCGAGGATATTGTAAAGTATGCCAAGGGACACGGAACCCTGAGAGGTTGCCCGGCCATCACCCACGATCGTCTGCGTGAACTTGGCTTTACCCCTGAAATTCTGGAAAAACTGGAAGAATCTCTGCCCGGAGTATTCGATATCAAATTTGCTTTCAACCAGTGGACACTTGGCGAAGACTTCATGAAAGAAAAGCTGGGAGTCAGTGAAGACCAACTGAACGACTGGAGCTTCGATATTTTCAGGCATCTTGGGTTCACACGTGATGAGGTCGAAAAAGCCAACGACTACGTCTGTGGAACCATGACTGTCGAGGGCGCCCCGAACCTTAAAGAAGAGCATCTGGCCGTCTTCGATTGTGCCAACAAGTGTGGACGCAAAGGCGTCCGCTATATTTCCGCTGGCGGGCACATTAAGATGATGGCTGCAGCACAACCATTCATTTCTGGAGCTATCTCGAAGACCATCAACCTGCCGAACGAGGCCACCGTTGAGGAATTCAAGGATGCTTACATGCAGTCGTGGGAACTGATGCTCAAGGCCAACGCCCTGTATCGCGACGGCTCAAAGCTCAGCCAGCCACTGAACACCATGTCGGATGTCCTCGAGGAAATTGAAGAGGAAGACGAAGAGCCGCAGGTCGATCCGATCATCAAAACAACCGAGCGTATTATTCACAAATATGTGGCCAGCCGCCGTCGTTTGCCGTTGCGCCGGAATGGATACACTCAAAAAGCCAAAATTGGCGGACAGAGTGTTTATCTGCGTACAGGCGAATACGAGAATGGCCAGCTTGGGGAAATATTTATTGATATTCACCGCGAGGGCGCTGCCTTCCGGAGTTTGATGAACTGTTTTGCCATTGCCATATCGCTTGGCCTGCAGCACGGCGTTCCTTTGGAAGAATTTGTGGATGCGTTCGTCTTTACACGTTTCGAACCCAGCGGACCTGTTTACGGTAGTCCGCATGTGAAGATGACCACCTCCCTGATTGATTATATTTTCCGCGAACTGGCCGTCAGCTATCTCGGCCGCCAGGATCTGGCTCATGTAGGTCCGGATGAGATATTGCAGCGTACTCTCAAACCATCCGAACCTGAAATCACTGAACAAAGAGAAGCAAAACCGGAAAAAGCTGAAGAGCCGGAACCGGAACATGTGCATACTCCGGAGGTGCAGGGTGCACTGTCGCCGGAGACAGATTATCAGCGTGCCAAACAATTGGGATACACAGGAGATATTTGTCCGGATTGTGGAAGCATGACGATGGTACGTAATGGTACTTGCATGAAGTGCGTCACGTGCGGATCAACAAGCGGTTGTTCGTAAAGAGCGGCCGTTACCCCAAAATCCCCACATGATCAGGCAGAGGATGGAAATCCTTCTGCCTGATTTTTTTATTGGTATATGCCATTCTTCTTACGGATATTACCCTATGGTTATCAACGTGAAAGCCTCCCTGTAGACGTGTTCTTTTCCTACTGATAACCGGGGCAGCAGACACTGCGTCTGCAACAGGAAGGCCATCAATTTGCTGAATACTAAGATCAAGATTACGGAGGTCATATGAAGATTGGCATTCTTACCGGAGGCGGCGACGTTCCCGGATTGAATTCATGCATGAAAGCCATTGTTTATCGTGCTATCGAAGACGGTCATGAAGTTGTAGGAGTTCGAAGGGGGTGGGGTGGCCTGCTCTGGATGAACCGCGATGAGCCCGAAACCATAAACAAGTATATCATTCCCCTCACAAAAGATGTGGTCCGCACGATCGACCGTTCCGGAGGTACTTTTCTTCATACCAGCCGTACCAATCCTGCAAATATGCGGCCAGCAGATGTGCCGGAATTTCTGAAAGATCCCGAACATCCGGAAGCCGAGGAGAGCGATCAAACTACGCGGGATTTTACGGCGCATGTGCTGAAAAACCTCGAGTATTTAGGGGTCGATCGATTGATTCCGATCGGTGGGGACGACACCCTGAGTTTTGCTGAACGCCTGCACAGCGAAGGTTTCCCGGTCGTTGCCATCCCAAAAACCATGGACAATGATGTTTACGGAACAGATTACTGCATCGGTTTCAGCACCGCTGTAACACGAAGCGTTCAGTTTATCCATCAACTGCGGACGAGCACCGGCTCACACGAACGTATTGCTGTTATCGAGTTATTTGGACGAAACAGTGGGGAAACAAGCCTGATCAGTTCTTACCTGGCATGGGTGGATCGTGCTCTTATTTCTGAGGTTCCCTTTGACCCGGAACGCCTTGCTGAACTCGTTCTTCGGGATAAAGCAAACAATGCAAGTAATTATGCGATGGTTACAATCAGCGAGGGAGCACATATCGTTGGGGACAAGATTGTTGAGTATGGTGAAATGGATGCTTATGGACACAAAAAACTGGGTGGCATCGGTGAAATTACAGGAGAAGCACTGAAGAAAATCACCGGCGAAAACATCATTAATCAGCGTCTGTCTTACCTGATGCGCTCCGGTGCCCCGGATGCCCTCGACCTGATGGTGGGAGTCAACTACGCCAACATGGCTATGAGCCTTGTGCTCAGCGGCGCTAAAGGACGTCTGGTAGCGCTTCGTGACGGAACCTATACGCACATACCCATGAGCACGGTGACAAGTGGTATCAAACGCGTTGATGTGGATGAATTATACGATGCAGAGCAGTACCGGCCTAAGGTACGTCATGTACTCGGTAAACCGATGTTCTTATATTGATATGTGTTTTATGAAATACCCGCAGGATTCCAAGTCTTGCGGGTATAAAGTCCGATTGCAGTTTTTAAAAGCTGGAGGCCGAAGATCTTTTAGAACAGGTTGGTAATAACTGGCCTGGATCATTATAAACCGATCAGACTGGCATACGAACGAATCGTGCAAAGCTACAGTCACCAACTGCATCCTATCTTGAGACCCTTATTTATCATACTAATATAAATATTTAGGATTGAGTGCTATGAAAAAGATTACAATGTTATTGTCTTTTCTAATTTTAGTTAGCCTGAATAGCGGCGCCTTCGCCCAGTCTTTTTCCATTGGTGCCAGAGGTGGGATGAGCATTCCAAATTTAACAGATGGCAGCCAAGGTAATCCACTGAGTACGGGATACAGCTCAAGATTGGGGGCTGATTTTGCTGTTTTTGGAAATTTTCGTTTTTCCAAATTGTTCTCACTTCAGCCGATGATAGAATACTCCCAGCAGGGAGGCAAGAAAAACGGCTTTCAGGCATTTACGACTCCCGAACAACTTGCTGCCCAATTTCCCCCCAATCAAGCCCCTCCCTATGTGTATGCCGACTATAACAGTACTGCGAAAATGAATTACCTGCTGGTACCCGTACTTGCCAAGTTTGGCTGGAATCTTGGAATGCAATCCCCTCTCAGGCTATACGTGGATGTTGGTCCCTTTGGCGGATATCTGCTTTCCGCACATCAGATTACAAGCGGGTCTAGTATTATTTACGCTGATCCCGGTAAACAAAATCCTCTGGGAAGCCAGGCCATGTCATTCGACAATAAGCAAAATATCAGGGACCAGCTTCATAATTTTAACTTTGGAGTGTCCGGTAATATCGGACTTTCCTATAGCTTTGACAGTGGCAGTATTTTCATAGAAGGTGGCGGAAACTACGGTTTCATCAACATTCAGAAGTACAAGAAAGACGGGACGAACCACACAGGTGCCGGTACTGTGACGGTTGGATATGCGTATAGATTCACAATATAGCGATATCTACATACCCAGACAGGGTCATGGGAAGTAATTATCGAAAAAAGGAATCTTAACGTTTGATAGAAGGGCGACCCTGTCAGAGTTTTACGTTACTCTGCCTGATATTCTTTATCTTTGGGAGAGAAAACGATACTTCTCAACCAGGTCATGTTATCATGAAAATCCTCTACATTTTTCCACATCCGGATGATGAATCATACGGCCCGGCCCCGGTCATGGCGCAACAGCACCGGCAGGGGCACGAGGTTCATCTGCTGACACTGACCCGCGGTGGTGCCACGAAACGTCGGTTTCATTACGGGTACAGTGTGGAAGAGATGGGGCGGGTGAGAAAACAAGAGATGCATGATGTGGTCACGGTTTTGGAACTGGACGGATTTACTATCTGGGATATGCCTGATAGTGGTCTGAAAGAGATGGATCCGATCGAAATAGAGGAGGCCATCGAACGGCATATCGAATCCCTCAAACCGGACGTTATTGTAAGCTATGCCGTACACGGAATCAGCGGTTTTCCTGATCACCTGGTCGCTCATGCTGTGGTGAAACGGGTGTTTACAAAGCGGAAAAGAGAAGGGAAGTCCCATCCAAAACGTCTTGCGCTGTTTACACTCCGTAATGCTCCGGAAAAGAGCTATTTCAATCTATCTTCGTCCCCTGATGAAGATATAGACTGCTGCATCACTCCCGGCGATGGCGACATAGAAAAAGGTAAAGAAGCGCTGCTGTGCTACAAAACCTACCTGGAAACGATAAAGAAAACGAAGATCATGGATCAGGTTCCGGAGCCCAAATACTTCGAATTATATCATGAAGAGTTTGATCCCTGGCTGACGGATTTGTTCGATCGACTGCAATCCTAGACTATTGGGAGAGCTAAGTCCTCACCAGAACCTATGTTGCACTTTCATTGTCCAGGCGAGGACGCCAGGACCAGCGTGACAGAGGCTGATTGTCATTCACTAGTCGGGTGTAAGACAGATAGAATATAGCGGGATGACTATCGAATGACTAATTACCACCCGCGAACAGGTTTCCATTGATCTATGACCGTGTCGCCTTCCACGACGTGATATTCCGGAAACAGAGCTGCAGTAAGACACGAATGGTTTGGAATAATATGCAGGAGCGAACCAATCGGGTACTGCTTGAAGTCTATCTGTATTTGACATGATACAAATCCGTGTTCCTGTGATAAACCATGAATCTTAAGATTGGGGTTTTCCTTAATATATCCGTATCCGGGATCCGGATTGATGTGGATGGGCCCTCTGTCTTTTGAGAGTGCAAGAGCTCCCGCATCAATGAGCATACGGTTTCCCTTGGGATAATGACCTATGACCCTGGTTAATACGGTTGCGGCACAGTCTTCATGCTGGCATACACCAATAGAAGTCATGTACAAATCAAAAAAGATGTAATTACCAGGTCTTATTTCGGTAATGCCTTCCCAATATTTTCCATGGACACAGGTCGGTGTGGAGCCCACGCTTACCGCAGGACATGCAATATTATTACGTCGTAGTTTATTGGCAAAGACAACCATTATACTTCGTTCATCCTCGGCCACATTTTGTATCTCCGCTGCCGATTTACAGCTGTAAGCATGACCTGCATGCGATAGAATCCCTTTGAAATTGGCTACATCTGAGTTGAAAATCTGATGAACCAGTGCGATCGCATCGTAGGAAAGAGGATCCACCCCTTCCCGGTGGTTGCCGGTATCAACAGGCACCCACACCTCAAACGTGACGTCATTCTGGAGAGCGTAAGCTTCGACTTTTTCAAAAATATCAGGATTATCCAGAAGGATGCCGAAATGATCCAGGTTTTTGGTGAAATAAGCTGCCTCGTCAAGCTTGTCAGGTGAGATCGGGACGGCATAGGTCATATCCTTATAACCTGCATCAGCGTAAAAACGGGCTTCCGCCAGAGTTGAAACGGTTATAGCATGAAACCTGTCACCAAGTTGATAACGGGCACCTTCAAGCGTTTTATGCGTTTTTACATGTGGACGCAGTTTCAGACTGTGCCAGCAGGCTCGTTCAATCATAGATTCAGCATTATTACGCAGCGCAGCAAGATTAATGAGTAGTGCGGGTGTTCGAATCTTTTCTATCTTATCCATATGTATATATATAAAACTATGTGTAAAATAACGATAACTGATTCAGGGCAATGTTCATAATCAGTACCCTTAGTTTTACATATAAAGCTTTACTATTAGGGTTCGGTTTTCGTTCTTAAAGTAAACAAGTTTTAAAGATTTCTTGTATACAAGATCTTCACATAATGTGGTAGTATGAAATATAACGTTTTCTCCATCGTACGAACTTTGATGCTCTGTCTGCCCCTGTTTGCTATATCATGTGTGCACAGAGATAAATACCGGTTGGTTTGGTCGGATGAGTTTAATGGAACGGCATTAGACACGACACAATGGAGGATCATTGCAGGTAATGCAAGTCAGTATGGCGAAGCTGGTTACGGAAACGGCGAACTTGAATATTATACAGCGAATAAGGAAAATATTACTGTACATAATGGGAAACTGATTATCACAGCCCGTAAAGACAGCGGTGATGGCGAAAATTATACTTCGGCCAGAATTAGAACCCGTGACAACTATGCCTGGAAATATGGCAGGTTTGTGGCCCGGATCCGATTGCCTCATGGTCACGGCATGTGGCCAGCATTCTGGATGTTGCCGACTGAAAACCAAACCGGACTGGGATGCCGGCTTTCAAAGACCCCGGAAATTGATATCATGGAGATGATAGGCCGCAACCCGGCTACTGACTACGGAACGGCCCATTGGTGGGCGGATGTCCACCATATGAAGGGTGGGCATTTCATGCTGCCAAGTGGCAATTTGAGCGATGGCTACCATACATATGCCGTCGAATGGGGGCCACACAATATCAAATGGTTTTTTGACGGCAAACAGTATTTCGAAGTCACCTCATACGATGTGCAACCCAGCCACTGGCCATTCAACAAGAAATTTACCCTCATCTTAAATCTTGCCGTAGGAGGGACCTGGCCGGGAAATCCTGACAGTACCACTCACTTTCCGCAACATATGTACATCGATTATGTGAGAGTTTATCAAAAACGATAATCTGCTATATGGTTTAGATTTTTATATTCTTTGTGAAGACTCCCGGTGAACTTTGTTGTTACCTGCAAACCGTTATCTGGTGCCTGAACATTCCCGTAATTCATGCCTAAGGATTATCCCTTCTTATCCTTGCTGCCTCGTGCATCACTCAGCTTAGAGCTCAGCAGACCGATCAGTTCTTCCCGGTAATATTTGCCCGGGTGACTGGCGTGGACGTTATGCAGGGTTTCAAGGATATCCTGAAGTTTTTTGTCCAGGCGGGAAATATCGCTCTTGTGGGCCTCATCATAGTATTCACTCAGCAGAGTCGGTTTTTTGCGAAAGGCCTTGTTGAAATGCTGGTAAGCCTGTTTGCTTTTATCAGGTTGATGTCCGAGAGCCAGACCGAGATTGAACGCTGTAATGTGGTTGGCACCACCGAGCTTTTGGGCCTTGGCAAAATCATCTTCCGCACCTTCCGGATCATCGTTAAACAGCCGTGCCACACCACGTTGAGAATACAGATTGGCATCATCATCTACCTGTTCGATCGCCTTGTCATACTTCTGGATAGCTTCTTTCATTTTGCCCTGTTTTTCCAGGATGCTGGCATGTTGGGCGAGCATCTGGGGATTTTCAGGATCATTTTTTGATGGCACCTCAAGATCGGCCAAAGCTTTATCATAATCTCCTTCCTCGGCATAAACAGAGGCTCGTTCTATATAGGCCTGGGTATAGTCGGTATCAAGTTCGATAGCTTTATTGAGATCCGAAAGGGCATTCTGGTTTTCACCAAGCTTCAAATAGACCGTCGCACGTTGCTTGTAAGCCGCTTCAAAGTCCTTATTCTTTTCGATGGCCAATTCAAAATAGCGAAGAGCATCGTAGTTGTTATTTACCGCTGCGGCTGTATAGCCGAGAACAAACCATTGCTCGTCGTTTCGGTCTTCATCAGGTGTCTTCTGGATCTGCTTAACAGCCTGTGCAAGTAGTTTTTCCCGGGCATCTGTCAGTTTTTTCTCTTGCAGGAGTTCGGGCAGGATGCGGTCAATAATATCATTAGTAGCCATGGGTAATAGTAAATATTAGGTATTAGAAATTGGTGATTCGATGACTTGAGATTCATTCAAAGACCTTATGTTATGATAAAACGCGTTTAAAGTCTTTTTTTAGTCATAAAATATCGTTAGCAGATCCGGTTGCATCATGTTCATTTATGTTATCCGATTTGCATATTGATATAAGTTACAAAATTACGAGCTTTTGAGGATCGATCCCAAATCCTCTTCCAATATCTCATTGCCATTGTTTGTCTCAATGACAGGAGCAGGTTTGCTGGTCTCGGGGATTTCGACCGAATCGGCACGAATGATGTAAAAATCAGTGAAGAGTGGGTTGGCGATTCCTAAAGGAGCAAGTTTTTCATTACGCATCATGTGCGGATCTACGATACTTCTGGCCCAAAAACCATATTCTGCCAATAGTTTCTCGATATGCTTTCGTCCGATATTATATCCCAGTTTTTCCCCAACCACGGCAACGCTGTCACGGATGATCCTGGCGTGCAGCGGATTCATAGCCTCAAAATCAAAGAGGGTAAATACAAAACGTTGGGATTGATCGGAAGTATTTTTGATCGATTCAAAAGCCTGATAAACTTCCTCTTTACTCAGGTAGTCCAGGAAACCTTCTGCAATGAACACTGTCGGTTTATCCGGATCAAAAAAGGGATGAACGCGCAGCATTCTGTCAAAGTCATTCTCATTTTCTCCTACGGGCAGGTACCATAATGTCGGGGGATTAAATTGACTCACCCTGTTTAGTTTTTTCTTCAGCGCATGCGTCCGTGGCCGGTCCAGTTCGAATGATGAGCCTCCCCACATGGCCCACCGTATTCCGGCAAAATCGAAGCCTGAGCCGATAACAACCAGTTGTTCAAACCCATCTGTTCTGGCTCTGACCAGTTCTTCATAGATGTATTTTTTCCTCATCAACAAGTGCATCAGATCGCCTGGTAATATGTTATCCTCCAGTGTGATAAGAGATTTCCTGACCGCAGGATACTTGAGGATTTTGTGGAACAGATTCAGAGGAAACGGCAGATGTGGTATAGTACGCAGGTAATACTCCTGCGCCTTTTTGTCGATAAGAAGATGCAGTTGCGGATCAAGGCTCATGCCGTATAGCTTGATCAAAATAAAAGCGGCCGTATAGCTGATAGAAGTCGAATCACTCATTTTGTTACAATAAACGTAAAAAATACCTGTTTATTAGTCTTCATCTTTTTATATTTGCAACCGCAAAAGATCGAGGTTATAAAAAGCATTGCAAAGGTTTAATTCCCGCTACATAAATACCAAACTCCACGGCCTCAGTGAGGCCGTGAATGTACGACTTACAGGACGATGGATTTTGTTATGTGCCATCGTGGGAGTCGGTGCCGGTTTTGGCTCTTTACTCTTCGCCTTCCTGCTAGGACATCTACAGTCTTTCGCTCTTGGTCATTTGGCAGGGTATACCTATCCGCTACCCGCCGGCGAAGCAGATGGCACCGTATCCACAATCAAACATACCATTGACGAGATCAAGTATGTAGCTCATCCCTGGATGCTGATTCTTCTTCCGGCCATTGGTGGTCTGATTTCCGGTGCCCTTGTTTACACATTCGCGCCCGAAGCGGAAGGGGAAGGCGTTGATAATGCAATCAAAGCCTATCATATGAATCGTGGGGTGATTAAGCCCCTGGCTACCATTATAAAAATGATCGCTTCTGTGATCACCATTGGTTCTGGCGGCAGTGCCGGACGTGAAGGCCCAATCGCAACCATTGGTGGTGGTGTGGGTTCCTTCCTGGCAATGAAACTCAACCTATCCGAGGATGAACGGAAGACACTTGTTCTTGCCGGGATAGGTGCCGGTATCGGCTCAATTTTTCGCGCCCCGCTTGGAGGGGCAATTTTTGCAACCGAGGTGCTTTACCGGAAAGATATCGAGACCGAAGGGCTGATTCCGTCCATTATCGCATCAATCATTGCTTATTCCATTTATTCCAGTGTCACGGGCTGGAAAACGGTCTTTATATTCCAGTCGGCACACTTTGAACGGCCGCTTGAGTTGCCCTTGTACATCGTTCTTGCCCTGATCGTAACGGTGGTGGGTATCTTTTATACGCGGATATTTTTTGCCCTAAAGCATAATTTCTTTGATCGCCTGAAAATCAACAAATACTGGAAGCCGGCTATCGGCGGGCTCATGGTAGGAGCCGTAGCTTATTTCTTCCCGGCCGTTCTTTCATCCAGTTATGGTTATTTGCAACTGGCATTACAGGGAAATCTTACCATCCCGTTCATGCTGATCCTGGCCTTTCTTAAGATTTTTACTACTTCATTTACTATCCAGTCCGGTGGTTCTGGTGGCGTTTTTGCACCATCACTCGTTATTGGCGGATTGCTCGGCGGGGCCTACGGACTACTGGTGCATCAGCTCTTCCCGACATTGGCTGTTGATCCACAGGGATATGCCCTGGTCGGTATGGGCGCTTTTTTCAGCGGTGTAGTAAATATCCCATTTGCGGCAACCATCCTGATTACAGAAATGAGCGGCAGTTATGATTTGTTGGTGCCGCTGATTTTTGCAAGTGCTATCTCCTACATCGGGGCACAAAGCTGGAGCTTATATGCACAGCAATTGGAAAGTCGCCTGGGCAGTATGTCGCACCGCGGTGCATTCATGAGGGAAGTGCTTGAAAGTGTTAAGGTTCGCACCGCATACCGGCCGGTACCCAATATGCCGGTAATTGAGATTGATACCCCCATCCAAAAAATCCTCGACGCCTTTACGCGTTCGGAGGTCCTTGTCCTGCCTGTATTGAATAAAAGTACCGATAAATTGGTCGGTCTCCTTTCTATTTACGACGTACGGAACCTGTTGAATAATGAGGACAGTCCGGCAATCATTGCGGCGGATATTATGACTCCGCTGTTTGTACTGCACCTGAATGATTCGCTGGGCAGGGCATTCGAATTCTTCATCGAGTCGGGTGAGCCGGAAATACCGGTTCTTGCAAATGGTTCGGACCGTCGTGCCATCGGTACGTTGAGTGAACGAGGATTCCTGATTGCCTATGAAAAGTCTGTAAAGGCCTCGGGCGCTACTTCAGAAATTTACGAATAGCACATATCCGGACTATCCGCAATTTTCTTTGCCTATAAACTTATGAAAGCTGAAGACTTTCGGGTTTCATCCCGTACTTTTTTGTAATTTTCTACTAAAAAGATATCTCAGAAAGTTATGAAACAATTACTAATACTCTTAGTTGTCTTCCTGACCACGGGTTTTACCACACCCGCAAAGGATCACAGCGGTCATAAATCAGCCCAAAAGTCACAGAAGATTCAACCCTTAAAAACGACCCCAGAAGCTGATGCACCTATTACTCTGGCGAAGGCCATGCAGTTAGCTTCAATGAATCACAAGAAAGTGCTGATTGACTTCATGGCTGATTGGTGCATTTACTGTAAGAAAATGGACAAAGAGGTTTTCCCAAACCAAAAAGTACATGCTGTTTTAAACAAATATTTTTATAAGGTCAAAATCAACGTGGAGTCAAAAGACCATGTTACGTTTCAGGGGAAAACCTACACAAAAGCTCAGTTTGCACAGGCCTTCGGCGTTTCCGGTCTGCCGACCTATGTTTTTATGGACTCCAAAGGTAATTTTATAGCTGGTCAGCCCGGTTACATACCGGCTCCTGATTTTGCGAGAATGCTTTCCTATATCGGGAGTAATGCCTATAAGAAGATGTCTTTCAAAGACTACAGCAGTTCGTCTGGCAGGTAGGCTCCTGATTACGAAATAATTGGTCATTTTTTGCCACGAATGGGGGATCATGAGATGTGGCGATGGATCATTCCAATGTTGTTTGTTTTAGTAATAAGCGGCTCTTGCAGTGGACCGAAGGTGATATCTGGCCATATTTCGGAAAGTGGTTACACAACCAGTTTCCCTCAAAGGGATATGAGCAGGGATCTGTCCCATCTGTTCCAATCTGTAAAACGCATCACAAGCACTGCTTTCTACAATACCTATCTGCTGGCACGAACCCCGGCAGTTTATGATAAGAGAATCAGCCTGGACCGGATAAGCAGATTGGCCGAAAAAAAAGCGTACACAAACCATAGTTCGGCAGGTACGGCATTAGTGCTCTCATCTTCTGCAAATCGTGTCCTGCTTATCACATGTGCGCATATCATAACCTTCCCCGATACAGTAATACAGTATTACCAGGCCAGCCAAAGTGGCGAACTGAGGCCCGTCAAGTTTGTGGCCTATAAGGACAGACAGACAAATTTGCTTATTGATAATCAAACACTTGGTTTTTTTGATATCATAGCGGTTGATACCAAAAGGGATCTGGCACTGCTGGGGATCCATGCCAAGTGGCAGGGTAACGATACGGTAACCCCAATGGATTTTGCTCCGGGTGATGCGAAGGAGTTGAAAATCGGTTCATTTACATATACTCTGGGATATCCCAAGGGCTATCAAATGATTGTTCATGCTATCGTTGGCGATGTTATGCACCCTCCTTATGGATCTTTCCTGATCGATGCTCCTTTCAATCATGGCTTTAGCGGAGGCGTTGTCATGGCTCTAAACGGGGAGTCTCAGCGTATGGAATGGGTAGGGATGGCAAATTCGTCATCAGCCACTGCCGAATTCGTATTGAAACCGGATGAGATAAGCATCAAGAATGAAGACCTGAATGATCTTTACAACGGACCGATCATACTGGAGCAACAGAATCTGATTGATTATGGAATTACCCGGGTTATTCCGATTAATGTAATTAAGGACTTCATTAGGCAGAATGAAAAGACGATTCGTAACCACGGATTCAGGGTTCCGGATCAGTTTCATCTGTAGACATTGAAGAACCTGATGATCGGATCATCTCACTTAATTTGCTGAATTTATTCCATGGCCCATTAATTTCCGGATAGGATAGGAATGTCATTTCATTTTTTTGAGTAGGGTGAATTAATTGTAACCGGAAGGCGTGCAGGGCCAGGTTGTTTTCATTCACCCGATCGGCAATGCCATATTTGTGGTCACCCCAGACCGGGTGCCCTTCTTCCGCAAACTGAACTCTTATTTGATGAGAACGACCGGTTAGAAGATGGATTTCCACCAAGGTGAGATCGCCATTGTTTTCCATGGTCTCGTAGGTCAGTGTTGCTCTTTTCGCCTCCTGATGGTCCCCGGACACCACAGATACGATATTAGTATCCCGGTCTTTGGCCAAATGATGCTCGAGAAGTCCGTTTTTATCTAACACCCCGTGGATGACGGCCATATAATCTTTCTGTATCTTTTTGCGTCTCATTTGGTCAGACAGGCGGGCAGCGGCTTTGCTGGTTCTGGCAAATACGATTAATCCGGATGTCGGCCGGTCGAGGCGATGTACCAATCCCAGAAATACATTTCCAGGTTTATGATATTTTTCCTTCAAGTATGTTTTCAACATCGACAGCATATCCGGATCACCCGACCGATCCGGCTGAGTCGGTACATTTGGTGGTTTATTGACAACTAAAAGGTGATTGTCCTCAAAAATGATAGTAATATCCGGATGCATCAGCGTTGTTTACGAATCGATAATGTGCTAAAACGATTTTATTAAGATACCATAAGATCTTGTTGAGAAAAATGGGGTCAATCAATGGACAAGCAGCAAAAATCAAGCTACAAACGGCAAATAAATTTCAACGCCCAATGATTGAAATAACAAACCATGGATATCTCCAAAGAGTTTGGCCATTATTGAATTAAATATTGAGTTTCGAGCTTTTAAAGCAATGACTGCTTACCCGGGCCTCACGCTAAAATACCTGATGGGGCTGGTAGTTTAAAGGATTCACTGACACAATCCGATTTCTGTCATGGTGCTATATAATAAATAAGTAATGATTCGTTTTTAAAGCATTCACATGGGATTATCATTACAGGAAAAAGTTGAGAACCTGCCCCTGCAACCGGGGGTATATATTTATAAGGATAGTCATGGCAAAATCCTGTATGTAGGAAAGGCCAAGCGTCTCCGTAACAGGGTGCGTTCCTACTTCCGGGAGTCGCGGGAGATGGATACACGCATCCGTGTGATGGTCTCCAAGATCGTCGATTTGGAATTTATCATAACCGATTCGGAAGCCGAAGCCCTGATTTTGGAGAGTAACCTTATCAAGAAATACCATCCCCGGTACAACGTGATGTACCGGGATGATAAATCCTATCCATATATATGTGTCACTAAGGGAGATCGACCGCGCATTTTCCCGACACGAACCATTATCCGGGACGGGAGCCGGTACTACGGACCCTATGCCCAGGTCTGGCAGATGCGCCGGATGCTGGAGGTCATTCGTGAGGCCTTCAATTTGTGTACCTGTGCCTGTTCACCCAAATTGATCGATCGCACCAAAAACTTGCCGAAATGGCATAGCTGTTTTAATGAATATATTGGTGAATGCTCCGGCGACTGGGACCTGGAAGCCTACCAGGATGTTCTCTCCAAAGTGGAACGGCTTCTTACAGGTAAAACGGACAGCCTGATTCGCGAACTCAAAGAGGAGATGGGAATAGCATCGGATGCTATGGCATTTGAAAAGGCGGCCAAACTTCGCGACGGCATTACGGCTCTTGAACGCTACAGTCAAAAAATGAAAATCGTGACCGACGATCTGACCGACAGGGATGTCTTTGGTCTTGAGGTAGAACGTGAAGAACAGATCGCCTGCGGGGTTCTGTTTAAAATACGGGAAGGCAAGCTGATCGGTAAGTATCATCGATTCCTGAAAAATATTGAGGAACTTACCGGGCCGGAGATGTTGCAGTCCTTCGTTGAAGACTACTATACAAGTGAGCTGGCCTCATTAATTCCCGATGAAGTGTATGTGAGTGAGGAGCTTGTCGACGATGAGCCGTTGATGGAATACCTTTGGCAGGAACATGGAAAGAAAGTGCCAATCCATCAGCCCAAGATCGGTGTGAAAGCGCAACTCATGAAGATGGCCCAATCCAACGCTAAGTTACTACTGGATGAATATCTTCTTGAAAAGTCCAAGGCAGAGCGTAAGAAAATTCCTCACTCTGTGGAAAGTCTAAAGCGGGACTTGTACCTGGATCGTTTACCACGGCGAATCGAGTGTTTTGATAATTCCAATATCCAGGGTAGTGATCCGGTTGCTTCAATGGTTTGTTTTGTTGACGGCAAACCCAGGAAAAGTGAATATCGTCACTTCAATATAAAAACGGTGACGGGTCCCAATGATTTTGCATCAATGCATGAGATCCTGACGCGCAGGTATACACGTCTGATGCACGAAAAGCAGCAGATACCGGACCTGATCGTTGTCGATGGCGGGAAAGGGCAGTTATCGAGCGCGGTTATGGCCTTGAAAGAGATCGGCTTTTTTGGGCAGGCACCGATTGTTGGTTTGGCCAAGCGGCTTGAGGAAGTTTTCGTCCCGGGTCAGTCGGAACCACTGATGATTCCTAAAACGTCGTCCAGCCTTAAACTGCTGCAACGTGTCAGGGATGAATCGCACCGTTTTGCTATCACATTCCATCGAAAGAAAAGACGGAAACGAACATTACAGACAGAACTTCACCAAATAGACGGTATTGGTAACAAAACGGCAGAAAAATTGCTTCGCCATTTTGGATCGGTCAAAAAAATAAAACAGGCGAGTATGGATGATTTAAAGGAAGTTGCAGGAACCAAAACGGGATCAACTATTTACGGATTTTTTCATACGGAAGAACGGGCGGATAATTGATGTGACATACTGTCATAATGCCTGGATTTGGAGTGTTCAAAACCCGTAAACGTTGATTTTGAATTTTAAAATTCGTGAAAATTATCAAGAAATAGTTTATTTTCCGGAGTTTAAAGGAATGATTAGCATTAAAATGTTATTGTTCCGTTTGTCGTGTGCGAATATTTTATGTAAGAATTTAAGATTTGAATCACTCTAATCAGTGATGGATAGGTAAAACGACAAAAAAGATCATTCTGGCACGGTAGTTGTGTTTTATCTTCCAGTAATGACAAAATTCATAATCTCTATAGATTTTAAAATTAGATTGTTATGTAACACGGGTACGGAACTCAGTGGCTTTGCCAAGGTTCAAAAAATGGAGCAACAAGCGGGTTTTGCTCCGTATATATTAGAAATTTCCAAGTTAGCGACTCTATCATGAAAACCGAATTGAAGAAAAGTATCAATTACGACGAACTCACCGACCAGGAATTGGTGAAGGTTTACCAGAAAAAGGGTGATCAACGTGCCTTCAGGACATTGCTCGATCGGCATAAAAACAAAATTTATTCCTATATCTACAGCATGGTCGGGAGAGCCGATGTGTCTAATGATATTTTCCAGGAGACATTCACAAAAGTCATTACCAAGCTTGATGATACCTACAACGAGCAGGGAAAATGGATTGCGTGGGTGATGCGTATTGCGCATAACGCAACAATTGATTATTTAAGAAAACAAAAACGCTTTATCGACGTTAACTCAAATACTGAAGATAATGACGACTTCTACGAACGTCTTCCTGATGAGAAGCTGGTCGATGCGGAAGAAAGTCTGGAGCTTGAAGAAGCAAAAGACAGTCTGATGAAGCATATATCCAAGCTTCCTGAGGAACAGCGTCAGGTAGTGATGTTACGTCACTATTATGAAATGTCGTTCAAAGAAATCGCGGAGTTAACAGATGTTTCTATTAACACGGCGTTAGGTCGAATGCGTTATGCGTTGATTAACCTGCGTAAAATGTTTGAACAGGAAAATGGCAAAGAAATCAGATATGCAAAGCGATGATGCGCTTTGTATAAAATACTTGATGAATGAGTTGGACCCGGCGGAGATTACGCTAGTCGAAAAAAAGATGGAGTCGGATCCGAATTTTCTGATAGAGGTCGAATGCATGCGGCGGACTCTGAAGCGGCTCGATAGTGTGCCTACAATGAGCCCGCCCGATATGTTAGTCGATCAAATTTGTGTTAAAGCTGCGGAGTACCGTAAAGCAGTTATACCCATACCTCTTGTCAGTCGTATTTTTCAGGATGCCCGTTACGCGAGTGCCGCCGCTATTCTGATTATAGGTGTTTCGGCAGGTTCCTGGTTTATTTTTAACAGTTCAACCAGCCAGCCTGAAACTCTTTCCGATTACCAGTTCCAGAACACAACGGCACGCGTTTCCAACACTCAGGGGGCAGGCAATGAAGTCAGTCCATGGGTCGACCATAATAACGTGCTCAATATTCAGGCCATCAATTCCAATGGAAACACAAATAATGCAGTAGCAGACAGCTCGATCCTGAAAAGTCTACATAAACTGCGTGCTTTGGATAATAACGTTGGATCACCTTCCAGTTCACCTGAAATAGAATTAGCCAGGCAAAAACAGGAGTGAAGGATAGGATACTGCACAGTTACAGCTCACTGCTTCTTCCATTTTGTCTCAAAAAGCTTGCGTGGTGACCGGTATCCTGCTATAATCGGGCATGCGTACAATTTTTACACTGACTATTGTTGTCCTATTGTGGCCGGGTGGTATACTGAAAGCGCAGGTCAGGCATATCGCATGGCCTGTCTATATTGCCACACAACCTGCTAAGCCGGAATCCGCAAGTCCGATAAGGCAAGTTGCCGCACTCCAAAGCGATACTTTATATTTCTCATCACCTGATTCACTTCACACCTATTCCCAGTCGTTTGGTGGATCAACCACGCTGGGGGTCTTCTTTACATTGCCCGATTCATTGTTCCCGGTTAGAATTACAGCTTTTGTCGTTAACTTTTATGGGGGGAACACACAATTCGGAAACGAGCTCTCACCTGCTTCAATAAAGGCTATCCTCTGGCAGAATGCGAAAGTTCCCACTGACATTCAGCCCGGCAACCAGATAAGGGATACGTTTAATCAAACGGTATCGGTAAACACTACGGATCAATATCTGCCGTTCACATTTTCGTTCTCAGACACGACCCGAATCATGAATCCGGATAGTTTTGCAGTCGGACTTCAATATTCGGGAGTTAGTGACACTACCAGCGCCGTGAGCCCGATTTTCAGTACTCCGCCGGCTGCCTATAACGAGTTTTATATCGACAGTACGATAACAGGCACCGATACGACCGCAAATTACTATGATCACCAGACATACTGGAAAAGTCCGGATCAGGTTGGTGGGATATCAGGATGGTTGCTGCTTGAACACGATCCCAATTGGGTGCAGACTGCCATCGAGCAGCCGGCTGACAAGCCGTCACATGCTTCGATTCTGAGAAACTATCCTAATCCGTTTAACCCGTCCACGCAACTGGTTTTTGAAAGTGGTGCCAGCGGACATGCGGTTTTAGAGATTTATGATATTTTAGGACGGAGTGTTTACAAACAAAGCTACAGGGTTCAGGCTGGGCAAACGTATCACTGGAGGTGGATTGCCTCGGACTTCCCCTCCGGCATTTATATAGCCAGGGTTCAGCTTAAGGATCAGGTAGTTATACGTAAAATGGCGCTTTTGAAGTAAGTAAATTAAACAATTTCATAAATTTTGTTTAGATGAAGGGTTCACGTTATATTTCGCTCGACACACCTCCAAGTATCTACGTCGAGTTTAAAAACTGATCACATGGGCAAAGTAATTTCCATCGCCAACCAAAAAGGCGGCGTGGGAAAGACAACAACGGCGATTAACCTCGCTGCGAGTCTTGCTGCTATAGAACATCCCACATTGCTAATCGATACCGATCCGCAGAGTAACTCCACAAGCGGACTGGGAATTGACTCGCATTCGGTTACCAACTCAATTTATGAGGTGATGGTAGGCGGTGTCGACGTCAATGATGCTGTTCGGCATACGGAAATTCCGTATCTGGATGTAGTGCCATCCCATATTAATCTTGTGGGTGCAGAGATCGAGATGATCGACCGCGAGATGCGGGAAAAAATTCTGGATCAGGCTATCCGGGATATCCGATCCAAATACGACTTCCTTATTATCGATTGTCCTCCCTCACTGGGGCTTCTGACCATCAACGCACTGAGTGCATCCAATTCGGTAGTTATACCAGTTCAGTGTGAATATTTCGCGCTGGAAGGACTCGGTCAGCTTTTAAACACGATCAAAATTGTACGCCAGCACCTGAATCCGGAGCTTGAAATTGAAGGCGTGCTCCTTACGATGTACGATAATCGCACACGGCTCTCCAATCAGGTTGCACAGGAGGTTAAGCGATATTTTAATGACCGTGTGTTTTCCACAGTCGTAGCACGTAACGTACGGCTGGCGGAAGCGCCCAGTTTCGGTAAACCCGTGTTGCTTTATGATTCCATAAGTGTTGGATCTAAGAATTATCTTGCACTTGCACGAGAAATAATCACCAGAAATAAAAAGTTATTTAAAAACAGCCCGATTTTTGTCGCAGAATCGGAAGCGGGCAAGGAATGACTGCGATCATAAAGACGCATTTATAAATGGCAAAACGCAAAGCACTTGGCAGGGGACTAGGGGCCTATTTCCCCGATATGGAAGAGAAGGATGAAAAAAAGGCCGGAGATTCGTCCGGCGGTGGAAATCCTTATATCGAAACCGGGGAACGGATTAATGTAATTCTGCACATCCCTGTAACCAATGTCCGCCCTAACCCCAATCAACCACGTAAGGAGTTCGATGAACTCAAACTGCAGGAATTGGCAGAATCAATACAGCAGCATGGTTTGATACAGCCTATTACGGTTCGTTACGTAGGGGAGAAGCGCTATGAATTGATCAGTGGGGAGCGACGGCTGCGCGCCGCCCGAATGGCCGGGTTCCATGATATACCGGCATATATCCGGGAAATTGATGATGAACAATCGCTTGCCTTTGCATTGATTGAGAATGTCCAGCGGGAAGAACTCAATCCCATTGAGATCGCTATGGGATATCGCAGACTAATTGACGAGTGCAGCTACACTCAGGATGAAGTTTCCAAAAAAGTAGGTAAGAGCCGAAGTGCTGTTACTAATTTTCTCAGGCTGCTGAATCTGCCGGCCCTGATCCAACGGGCACTCCGCGATGGAAAAATATCGACGGGACACGCACGGGCACTCATTACGATCGAAGATCCGCAGCTGCAGCAACAGATTTTGGATAAGGCGATAGCCGAAGATTATTCGGTACGTCAGATTGAAGATGCGGTACGCCGCATTGCGAAGAAGAAGTCTAGAAAGCGAACGGTGATTTCCGAGAAAGATCAGAATGATTTTGAAACCAATGAACTGGCCAGGCAATTACGGCATAAGCTCAGTACCAAAGTTCAGATTAAGAAGAAAAACGAAGGCGGAGAAATTCGCATAGAATATTACTCGGACGAAGATTTAGATCGTCTAATCAGTGTTTTTGACTCGTTGTAAAGTAACCCGGAGAGTGTTGTTCTCCACTGCGCTGGTTCTGTTAATTTCCTGTCAAAATGTACAGGCCCAGCAGTACCAGATGCAATGGTCTTCGGGTGCGGGTATCTTTTCGCCCACACCCCGGGACACGGTACCGAAGCCGAGAAAGGTACTGTTTCGTTCTATGATCATTCCGGGATGGGGCCAGATTACCAATAAACAAATCTGGAAGGTACCGATAATCTATGCCGGCCTGATAGGTATGTCGGTTTGGGGAGTTCATATGACGAAAACCTATCATGACCTGAGAGCTGCTTATTACAATTCGATAGCCGATCCAACAAGAAATTTTCATACCGATCAAAGATATGGTCCGACACCGGCTTACCTGCAGGGACAATCGCCGCAAAAACTTCAGTATCTGAGGGATTACTACCATAATCAAAGAGATCTGGTATTTTTAGGGGTTGGATTGGTATATGGACTAAATATGTTAGATGCTTATGTGTTTGCGGAATTGCGGGATTTTGATGTTAGTAAAAACCTGAGTGTAGAGGCCCGGCCAGCATTAATTCAGGGATCCAAACCTGGTTTCGGATTAGCGTTAACTTTTAGATTTCGTTCTCATAAATAGCCATTATTGACGCATATGGAAGACAAAAATAAAAACGGGAAAATCAATCATTTTCCCGAGAAATATCGTAATGAACTGTCGAGTGATATTTGGAGTATTTTTAAAATCATGGGAGAATTTGTAGAAGGCTATGATCGTCTTCTGAAAATTGGACCATGTGTATCGGTATTCGGATCATCTCGGCTTAACAGCGGAATAAAATATTATGATATGGCAGTTCAACTCGCGGAAAAGCTGACAACACATGGCTTTGGCATTATTACCGGCGGGGGGCCGGGATTGATGGAAGCAGCCAACAAGGGTGCCAGGCTTGGAAACGGTAAGTCGGTGGGGCTAAATATCTCACTACCTTTTGAGGAACAACCCAATCAATTTATTGATCCGAATTATTCGATCGATTTCAATTATTTTTTTGCCAGGAAGGTGATGTTTGTAAAATATTCGCAGGGTTTTGTAGTCTTTCCTGGTGGTTTGGGAACATTGGATGAGTTTTTTGAGGCCCTGACATTGATGCAAACACGTAAGATCTCACGGTTTCCTGTGGTCATGATCGGAACCGAATATTGGGCCGGTATGATCGACTGGATGAAAAATACAATGATCGAAAATCATACCATTGCACCTGAAGATATTAATTTGTTTCATTTAACTGACGATATCGACGAAGCCGTATCCGTTATCTATAAATTTTATCAGGAACATGAGCTCAGCCCAAATTTCTAAACATTTATGTGATTATTATTGAAATTCTTAATGACTTTGCTGTAGATTATATGTTCTCTGCATTTGTTTGATAATAATATCTTTTTTAGCTTCGTTTTCCATTCGTAACCCAAAACCCAAATGTCAAAGATATGAGGTTTCTTAGTCGCATTGCCCTGGTATTCAGTTTGGTCATGATCGCAGTTGCCAGTATGGGCAGTACAGCACAGGCTCAAACGAAAAAAGATGCCATTGTAGCTTTTAATCAAGGTTATGAGTTAGCCAAAAAGGGTTCTACTCAGGCTGCTATTAGTAAATTTGAAGAAAGCGCAACCATTGCCCAAAAAGTGGGACCTGACGCTAAAGAAATAATGGACAAAGCTCAGGGCCAGTTGCCGCCGCTCTATTATCAGCTGGCAATTGATGCATACCGGAACCATGATCTTAATGGCTCGATCCAGGCTTTTCAAAAGGCCGAACAGATAGCCAATAAATATGGCAACAAGGAAATTGCCCAGCGTTCAAAGGAAAATGTTCCCAAGCTATATTATGCAATGGGCAATAATGACCTGCAGCAAGGAAAGTTTCGGGAAGCACTGGATGCATCTGATCAGGCGTTACAACTGGAACCGAATAATCCAAAACCGTACTATCAACAGGGTTTGGTTTATAAGAAAATGGACAAACTGGACTCTGCGCTTGTGAAATTTGACAAGGCTATTTCGCTGGCTAAGAAATCAGGCGACCAGGTGACACTTACTAGTGCTCAAAACTCTGCCAAGAACTACCTGCTTTCTAAAGGTGTGGATTATCAGCAGAAGAAGGATTATAAAAAAGCTATCGAACTGCTTCAAAAATCCCTGAATTATGATAATTCCTTTGCAAATGGCTACTATCGTCTTGCCGAGACATATAACAAAGCGGGCGAGTCGAGCAAGGCTTTGACCAATGCTCATGAAGCTTTGAAGTACGAAAAAGGGAGCAAGACAGATAAAGCAAAAATCTGGTTTGAAGTTGGTTTGGCTGAGCAATCAATGAACAACAAGTCGAAAGCCTGCGATGCATTTGAAAATGCAGCTTATGGTTCATTTAAGGCATCTGCCGAATACAAGATGGAACAGGAACTAAAGTGTAAGCAAACTCAGCCTAATCAATAGGATTTTCAACTTAACACTTTTAAGGCTGTCCCTTTCCGGGATGGCCTTTTTTGTGTCTTAACCCGTTTTATAGGATCAGAGAACAGACGAATTGTAATACGTGAATCATTGCTTTTTATACTGTTAGCTGTTCAGTACTTTCAGGTATACCTGACGCGGGGAGCAATTATCTATAAGTTTTTAGAAATCCTCGTAAAACCTGAATACCTGATAATAGATGAAGCCAAACAAGGGTGCGCATAAAATCGCTTTTTTTATCATTTTCTTTTATCTGTCCACGACGGTTGTTTTTAGCAAGTCGCATCAAATTGCATCAGATAGTGGCAGAACGGTTCGCACAATCGATTCCAACTGGCGATTCATCCGACAGGATGTCAGTAATGCTGGTGACCCTGGATTAGATGATCGAACCTGGCAGATCGTTTCGCTTCCACACACATGGAATCGGAAAGATTCGTTTGATGACACCCGTGGCTATTACCGGGGGCCCGCCTGGTACAGGAAAAAGATCAAGATAGGTGAAGGATTTTCAGGGAAACAGATATTTCTAAAATTCGGAGCCGTTAACCAGGTGGCAGATATTTATGTGAACGGTCACCATGTGCTGAAGCATGAAGGAGGTTATACCGCCTTTGCTGCAGATATCACACCTTATGTACATCTTGGAGAAGAAAATTTGATTGCGGTGCGGGCTGATAACAGCTACAACCAGTTTATACCGCCGTTGTCTGCGGATTTTACCTTCATGGGTGGCATCTACCGGAAAGTATGGCTGATATCAACAAGTCCGGTACATATCACAGTAGCAGACTTCGCGTCGCCGGGTGTGTTTATTCACACGACGGATGTGTCTGATAAATCAACAACAGTTGTTACAAGGTCGCAGATAGTCAACAATTCTGATAAGAAAGTGAAGGCCAGTCTGGAAACGGTGATAACGGACGAAGACGGCCGTACCATTCAGCAGATGAGCAGTCATGTGACAATAGATGCCGGGCAACCCGTCATGGTATCCCAAAGGAGCCCCGAAATCAAAAATCCTCATCTTTGGTCACCTGATGATCCCTACCTGTATACCGTAACGACGAATGTCATCGAAGACGGAACTGTCGTCGACAGCGAGACCAATCCCCTGGGTATTCGCTGGTATCGGTTTGATCCGGATAAGGGTTTCTTTCTCAATGGGAGACATTTGAAACTGAAGGGAGTCGACCGGCATCAGTTTTATCCGGGATTCGGAAATGCCGTTCCTGATCGATACCAGGTGGCGGACATGAAGATGATTAAGGAAATGGGCGGGAATTTTGTGCGTCTGGCTCATTATCCCCAGGATCCGTCCGTTCTTGAGGCTGCTGATCACCTTGGGATCCTGGTATGGCAGGAGATACCGGTGGTGAACACTATAGACACCTCAGCGACATTCACGGCGAATGCCTCTCATATGCTGCGTGAAATGATTCACCAGTATTATAATTATCCGTCAATCATTCTTTGGGGATATATGAATGAGATCCTGCTGGTTCCGCCACATTATGCCGGGAGGGATCATCCGGCGGAGAGAAAGGAATACTTCCGTAAGGTTGTGGAATTGGCTAAACACCTGAATTCTATAGCTCATCGGGAAGATCCGACACGTGAGACCGCCATGGCTATGCATCACAGTTCCCTTTATGATCAAACCGGGTTATCAGGTGTCCCTGACGTTGCCGGGTGGAATCTGTACCAGGGATGGTATGAGCCTATGAAGGATAAATCCGGAAAGAACTTGTTTGGGAAGTATCTCGATGAACAACATGCCAAATATCCCAAACGAGTGATGATTATCAGTGAATACGGGGCCGGCAGTGACAGCCGCATCCATACGACCGATCCGCAACAATTCGATTTCTCGACCGAATATCAAAACTACTACCATGAACAGATCCTGAATCAGATAGATGAACGTCCGTTTATAGCAGGATCGGCGGCATGGGTTATGTTTGATTTTCCATCGGAGGGGAGAAATGATACCCGGCCATGGATCAACGAAAAGGGACTGGTTAATGAAGACCGCACCCCTAAAGAGATTTATTATTTCTATAAATCAAGATTTTCAGACCAACCGGTTCTGCGCATTGCCTCACGGGATTGGACCGAGCGAACCGTTCCTTTTAAGAAAAGGGATCAAAAATTGTTTAATGAACCGGTTACTCTATTTTCAAATTCAGGAAGTGTTACCCTATGGGTAGACGGTAGGTCTATTGGCCGCAAGAACCCTGGCAACAAGGATTATGTGAACTGGTCCGTCCCGATGAGTATAGGTGCCAATCATCTGGTCGCACAGGGGCGGAGAAACGGTAAAAACTATTCCGATGATCTGACGATCAATCTGTCATACAGAGGAGATTTCTATGGCGGTAAAGGCAGCAATGCTCAGTTGCTTGTCGATGCAGGTTCACACTACCAGTTTTATCCCAAACGAGGTGTGATATGGGAAGCAGATCAGCCGAAAACCGGAAACGATTGGGGATATGACGGCGGCAAACCGGGACACACTTCAGCAAACATTTTAGATACAAGTGACGATCCCGTGTATCAAAATTACCGCGAGGGAATGAGTGATTATCATTTTGAAGTACCGCCCGGGGCTTATACCGTGACGATATATCTGGCCGAACCCGATTTCGGAATCTCGGGAAAACGGGTATTCTCGATATCTGTCAATGGACAAAACCTGTTTGATAACACCGACCTGGCAAAGACATACGGCAAAGATGTACCGGTATCCAAAGCAATTCATGTTGATGTGAAGAATAATGACGGGATAACCATCGCATTTACAGCTGCCAAAGGAAAGACGCTGGTAAATGGAATCAGCATAAGAAAGCGATAAATCCTTATTCCTGCTCGATGCCAATTCATTAAGCAGTTATGAATGTAGACAAAAGGTGGGTATAAGCAGCTTCACTGTGCTCATTGTGAATTTCATCGTGTCGTTAGTGGCAAAATGGTACTTGGAAGATTAACGACTGGCGCACAGAGGAGCACGATGTTCGCAGAGAATCGCTATAAACGACCCGCTTCCTGTCTGTTTCGGGTAACGATGAGATCCAGTTATAGAATTTCAGGCATAAAAAAACCGGCTGAAGAATGCTCCGGCCGGTTTTATCACTTTATTGTCGATATCCGTTACATAGATATTTTATTAGTAAGCTTGTCGACGATGCCGTATTTGATGGATTCCTTTGCATCCATCCAGTAGTCGCGATCAAAATCATCTATGATTTCCTCAACTTTCTTTCCGCAGCGCTCAGCGAGAATTTCAGCCGACCGTTCTTTGGTCCGCACAATTTCTCTTGCCTGGATTTCAAGATCGCTTGCCGGGCCCTGGATGACGCCGCCGATACTTGGCTGGTGAATCAGCACTTTACCGCTCGGCCAGATCAAACGTTTCCCTTTCTCACCCGCCGACAACAAAATAGAAGCCATAGATGCTGCAAGACCAATGCAGACGGTGGAAACCGGCGATGAAATCATGTTCATGGTATCGAAAATCACAAGACCCGATGTAACGACGCCACCGGGGCTGTTGATGTAAAAAGTGATCTCTTTGCCCGGATCCATTGCTTCCAGGTACAGCAGGCGATTTACGATATCCCGTGCGGAATCATCCATGACTGGTCCCCAGAGAAAAATTTTGCGACTTTCGAGAAACTTTTTGTTGAACTTATTCAGTTCTCCGAGGCTTTCCAGCAACTCTTTTGTGTTGTTGTCATCGTCGTTCATGTACTTGCTCATAATAGATGTAAACCGTTTTAAGAATGTTATTTCGGTAACTAATGGGTTTCCATTGAATTATTCTGACGGAAGATCTCAAATTCAGAAGTGTAAAACCACTGTTTTATATAAATGAATTAGAAATGCGAGACAGATTCTCGCGTTCAGATAGCAAACGTTTGGCGCAATTGATGCGTTTCAAAACAGAGTAATATTTTTATGTTACGTCGATTTTCTGTTTTTTACTCAATCCCTGAAAATCTATTATCTTGCACCGGTTTTAAGGATGTGCGATTTGCCTCTGTTATAACAGCGGCAGATGAAAGGGGTTGCGAAATGTAACATCTGTCGATCGACATAAAATAATTTCATCTTTTACATCAATAACCTGGCCACGAAGTAATACATTAATCTTTTGATATAACTGTTATGCCACAATCTAGTCTCGAACAACTTTCGGTTGATACTATAAGAACGTTATCAATGGACGCGGTCCAAAAGGCAACCTGCGGTCACCCGGGAATGCCGATGGGAATGGCTGATGCCGCCTATGTACTTTGGACAAAATTTTTGAGACATGATCCGAAAGATCCCAAATGGTTTGACCGTGATCGCTTTGTTCTGTCAGCAGGCCACGGCTCCATGTTGCTTTACAGTCTGTTATTCCTCACCGGTTATAATTTGAGCCTGGATGAACTCAAACAGTTTCGTCAATGGGGAAGCAAGACACCCGGGCATCCTGAGTACGGATTGACAGAGGGCGTAGAGACAACAACGGGGCCACTGGGGCAGGGATTTGCAACAGGTGTTGGCATGGCGCTTGCCGAGGCACATCTGGCCGAACATTTTAATCAACCGGATCATAAAGTGGTTGATCACTATACATACGGGATCGTGAGTGACGGCGACCTGATGGAGGGCATCAGCCACGAGGCAGCCTCGTTGGCCGGTCACCTCAAACTGGGCAAACTGATCTACCTGTACGACAACAATCACATCAGTATTGATGGGAATACCCAACTTTCATTTACCGAAGATGTCATTGCCCGTTTTAAGGCTTATGGGTGGCACACGCAATCAATTGACGGTCATGACCGCAAAGCCGTAGAGGAAGCCATTAACGAAGCACAGTCAGTGTATGACAAACCGTCTATCATTGCCTGCAGGACGCATATTGGATACGGCAGCCCGAATAAGCATGATTCTGCCGCTGCGCACGGTTCTGCACTTGGTGAAGATGAAGTTCGTTTGACGAAAAAAAACCTGGGATGGGACCCCGATAAGCATTTTTATGTCCCTGAAGAAGTGAAAAAACATTATGAAGAAGCAATACAGCGTGGCCGTGAATGGAACAGCGAATGGAAGCAGAGTCTGGCTGTTTATCGTGATGTCTACAAAGAAGAAGCTGCTGAATTTGATCATGTCCTGTCTGGGAAACTTCCGGAAGGATGGGACAAGGATCTGCCTGTATTTCCTGCCGATGCCAAAGGCTTGGCAACCCGTAAAGCCTCAGGCAAGGTATTAAATGTGCTCCGTGACCGGATTCCCAATTTGATTGGGGGCTCGGCTGATCTGACACCCAGCAACAACACGTATATGGAAGGGACGGCTGAAGTGGATGCAGGTAAATACGATGGCCGTTATGTCCATTATGGTGTTCGCGAACATGCCATGTCGGCCGCTCTTAATGGGATGACGCTGCACGGTGGAGTTATTGCATACGGTGGTACATTTATGATTTTCTCCGACTATGCACGCCCGTCGTTGCGGATCGCTGCTTTATGCGAGATACCGACCATCTTTGTTTATACCCACGATAGCATTGGACTGGGTGAAGACGGACCTACGCACCAGCCGATAGAGCATCTGATGGCGCTTAGAGCCATGCCGCATTTGCATGTTGTCCGGCCGGCAGATGCCAATGAGACGACGTTTGCCTGGAAGCACGCCCTGCAACGTAAGAACGGACCTACAGCCCTGATCCTTACGCGCCAGAATCTACCGGTTTATGAGCAGACAGCCAATGGAGCCGCGGCCGATCTTGAAAAAGGGGCTTACATTCTGCAGGATGCTCCAAATGGGGATCCAAAAGTAATTTTACTGTCTACGGGTTCAGAAGTCTCGATTGCAATGGAAGCCTGGCAGAAGCTCAGCGATGAAGGGATACCAGCCAGGGTGGTAAGTATGCCGTGCTGGAAGTTGTTTGAAGCACAGGATAAGTCTTATCGCGATAAGGTGCTACCACCTGCTGTTAAGGCCCGCATCTCAATCGAAGCCGGAGCGACTCTTGGATGGTACAAATGGATCGGTGAGAATGGTGTTGCCATCGGTCTTGACCACTTCGGAGCCTCAGCGCCGTATAAAGAAATCTACGAAGGATTCGGTATCACAGCAGAACACGTGGTGGAAGCCGCACATCAGCTTACCGAGGTGGTTTCGAAGTAACCTGCTCGTTACTGAGTTTTTAAATAATCGGCTTAGTAAAAAAGCTCTCCGGA
>DATFNI010000022.1:0-3942 GCA_035266485.1 Balneolales bacterium | reverse complement strand
GTGAACACAGTTGATGTGAATGCTACGGCAAGATCATCAACAAGGGTTGAAACAAAAGTCCGCAACCCGGTTGTGTATCTCTTTCGAACAGAAAAGATATTCAAATGTGTTCCGGGCGCTTTTTTTATTTGTGCCCTTTCTCTGGAAGCTTTCAAAAACCCTGACAGGCTGGTCCTGGCGTCTTCGCCTGGACCACACATGTTGCATATAGTTCAAGCATCGGTTTCTTAACCAGCCGTGAAGGTTCGGGACACTGAATATTATTTATTCTATTCTAAGTCCGCGAAAATCCGCTTAATCCGTGTCGTCCGTGTTCTATTCTTCACTACGCACTGAATTGCACTTTGCCGGTGTAATTCACCATCCACTGAACGCCAAACTTGTCGACACACGATCCGTATTTCTCGGCCCATGGGGTCTGTTGAAGCTGCATTTCAATCTTTCCACCCTCAGATAATGCGTCGAACAATTGGTCAGCTTCTTCAGCACTATCAGCCTCAATATTGATGTATTGATTATTCCCGAAATCCAGAGGACGGCTAAATGACTCGAGGACATCGGTTCCCATCAGGATATTATTTTTCCCGATAGGCAAGGCGATATGCATGAGTTTATTTCGATCGGCCTCGGACATTTCGTCGACACCCGGCATGCCAGGCATATCCTCGAAGCGTATTATGCCAAGAAACTCTCCACCAAATACAGACTTGTAAAATTCGAACGCCTCTTTGGTGTTTCCGTAAAAGTTGAGATAGGGGTTAACTGATTTCATCGGTTGATATGTTTGTGGTTTGTAGTCAGTAGTCAGTTGAGTGTTAAAAGCTGGTTACTCAGCGGTCGGTATTTTTAGGTCTCGGATAGCTCTCGATTATGTGGTTGACCTCCGTCGCTCGCTTTCTTCCATCATGGCCGACAGATCTGCGGCAGGACGTATCTCCCAACTTCCTCCGCCTTTACCCAGGCGAAGGGAGGGATGCTTGGACATCATGCGGATGGCATCATTAAGATCCGTCGCTTCGAGTATCATGATGCCCCCGATTTGCTCCTTTGTCTCGGCAAAAGGGCCATCCGTAATCGACACTCTGCCACTGCGCCATCTTAGCGTGGTTGCGTTTTGTGGACTCTGGAGCGCCTCCCCGCTGGTGAAATTGCCGTTTTCCCTGAGCTCATTGTCGTACGTAAAACACTCGTCTATAAAGGTGTTTTGCTCGCTGAAGGTCATGGTTTCCCAAACTTCATCGCTCATATATCCAAGACAAATGTATTTCATATATTTTCCTGTCTCTTAAATCATTTAATGTAATTCTGAATGCTTCGCCGAAATCCTAAACGCTGACCAAATTAAAACCCTGAAACAGGGTCGCATATTTATGATTTTTTGTTTTTAGCGATGGCTTCTTCCACAACTTTACTTTCTCCGGCTTTCTGTACTTCTTCGGGCATTTCCGACATTTCAAATATCTGACGAACTTCAATCACAGCACCACTATCTGCTTTAACCGCCGGACATTTTTTCGCCCATTCTATTGCTTCTTCCTTCGATTTGACATCGATCATCCAATATCCGCCAATGACTTCCTTGGCTTCGACAAATGGTCCGTCCGTTACGGTTGTTATCCCGCTTTTGAACGTGACCCGTGCCCCTTTCAGCAATGGATGGAGGCCATCGAGCGAGATGAGCACCCCGGCTTTTGCCAGTTCCTCGTTGTACTTCATCATGGCTTCTACTGCCTCTTTAGGCGGAGCAAAGTCTTCTTTTGCTTTCTTCTCTGAAGGTGCTCCGGGTTGATATTCGGGTGGAATCATAAACATCATGAATCTCATGATTGTATCTCCATTTTTTATGTATGATTTATTGCCTTTACTAAGTAGTCGATCGGGAGAACCAGAAATCGACATAGTGAGTGGATTTTTTTTAGAAAGATATTAGAAATAAATGAACACGTATGATGTAGCAATGTCATCCTCAAATGCCCAAAAGAACCTAATTGCGGGATCTATACAATGGGCTGATTCCAATACGTCGGCACATTTACAGCCGGCAATGGTCGGAACACATGACAGGCGCGCTGCCTTTTTCATTCGATCATCCCATGACATCCCATACACAACCCAACACCACCACAACTGTCATTCTGATGTTCTCTGATTTATCAGAGAACGTAGAATCCCGTTCGCATTCCGGCTGCGATTGTTGCACCTGAGTAGCATCTGAACGGTTCGTTACCTGCTACTAACGGGATCCTAAGCCGATCCCGGGAACAGCCGGTGTCTGCGGGTTGTGTGAAAAGCCGAGTGCCTTGAAGAAGGCTATAGACTTAGCCAGGTCGACAACCGGGAGGTTGATGATTATTTGTCTGCTCATGGATTTCTCCGTTGTATTGGATATTGTGATGATATGCGGTGTGGCTAACATGCGTTAAACCAGTTCACAAATTTTTGAAAAGGTATCAGTCAATTTTGATTAGTGGAATAAACCGGCGCAGGTGCGGATTGCGCATAAATAACCCCGCCCAAACAAGTATCCCGAAATAAACCGGGAATAAAACATTGCTGAAGAGAGGCGCCCCGATCCTGAGATTGGTCGCGACGGCACCGCCCAGATACCCGGTGAGCAATACTGCTCCGAGTATCGAAGTTCGCGGAATTACATAGACCACAACGCAAACGAACAGGATAATCCCAATGACTGAAATCGTGCCTGCCGTATACCCAAGCTGGACACTTGCTTTCATGACGGCAGGCACCTGCATAATTTTGGTGATACTGTCAAAAAGCATGAAAAGAACGACGAGTGCACTTATGATTCTACCGGTCCAAAGTGACTTTGCCGATATCGAACGCGATGTCATTGCCAATTCCATGATTATCTCCATCTGTTTTGTTGATTGTTGTGCTGTTTTCACTAAGTAGTCGTTTGAGAGACGGAGAAATCGACAGTGTGATGAAAATTTTTGGGAGAATGGAACACGGACGATACGCCTATGTCATTCTGAGGCCCCCATATCAAACCGCATAATCCGGTTAACATTGCCCGGGGCCGAAGAATCTCGTTGGATTCGGCACCGATCGCTGCAACTGATACCATCGTTGCCCGTTGCTAACGAGATCCTACGTTTTTTGCAGGCAAAAAACATCAGGATGACATCCTGGGATGAGGGGTGGTTTAGTTTGCTATTGCGGTTGTGTTCTATTACATAGGTATTTGATCAATCAACCGTATCCCTCAAATGGTCGGATCGTCGACCGCCTTCTGTATCTATCAACTCTCTTACCTGGCGCACTGCAATGCACCCGACCTGTGCGGGCGGTATCTTTGAAGCAATATCAATTGCCGCGTTAATATTCTCTGCATCAATCAGGTAAAAACCGGCGAGCTGTTCTTTGGTCTCGGCAAAAGGTCCGTCGGTGACAAACGCTTTGTCATGCCGGACCCGAACTGTTTTGGCGGTTTTAACCTGTTGAAGAGCTTCGGAGGCAAGACAAGAGCCGGATCTTCTGATTTCAGCATCATACTCCATACACTCATCATCGGTCATCGCCCCGATCTTATCCTCTGCACCGTAAACAAGACAAAGATATTTCATAATATTCCTCTTAAGTTGGCCTGCACGTTAATATTACCCAAATTTATAAAGGATGCTGACTTGTGGCAATAAGGCAGACAAACCCGGACTCATCAATCATCAAATATAAAATCATTAATCGCTGTTTATAAAATTATTCTGACCGGAGCATAATTGGATGTAAAGCTGTCAGGGCGCTCCAACCTCCATCTGTTTGATTCTTTCCTCAAGAAACCGCCGTTCCGGCTCTTGCCGGGTGAGAGCCAGAGCCCGTTCATAGGATGTCTTTGCTTCAGCATTCCTTCCTAATTGCCTGCATAATTCTGCACGTGCGGAGTGTACCAGGTGATAGTCAGCCAGATCACCACGTTCAAGA
>DATFNI010000021.1:0-6676 GCA_035266485.1 Balneolales bacterium | reverse complement strand
TTTTCAGAGACGGCATAAAACGCATTGTTAATCAGGTTTAGTAATACGCGGCCCATATCCTGTGGGACCACATTTACTTTGGGAAGTGTCTCATCAGCTTCCAGCTTAAAATCGGCGTTGAATGATTTGTCCCTGGCCCGGAGGCCGTGATAGGAAAGCCTCAGGTATTCATCGGCTAACGCATTAATGTCGGTCGGTTCCTTTTGTCCGCTGCTGCCCCGGCTGTGTTGAAGCATGCCCTTGACGATTCCATCTGCACGCCGTCCGTGGGTAAGGATTTTTTCAAGATTCTGGTTTAAATCTGATGATATAACTTTTACTTCTTCGAAATTCCCGTTTTCTATCTCCTCCCGCATTTCCTCCAGAAGTTCGGTGCTCACTTCCGAGAAGTTATTTACGAAATTCAGTGGGTTCTGTATCTCGTGGGCAATGCCGGCGGTAAGTTCTCCAAGAGAAGCCATCTTCTCTGCCTGAATAAGCTGGGTCTGTGTTGCCTTCAGATTTTTGTGAGAAATTTCAAGTTCGGTATACGCTTTTTCAATTTCTTTGGCGTGTTGCAATTCTTTCTCACTGGCCAATCGGCGTTCTTTTTCGTGTAACCTCTTCCGTTGAATGCGGTCGACAGTAAACACACCGGCAATGAAAAGGAAACCGTAAAAACCGTATGCCCACCAGGTTTCCCACCAGGGTGGGGCAATCATGAACGATACCGATGCTCCTTTTTCATTCCAGACCCCGTTACTATTTGCAGCTTTTACCTGGAAGGTGTAATTCCCCGGAGGCAGATTATAATAATAGGCTGTTCTGTTCTTTTTTACGTTTCGCCAGCTATCGTCATAATTTTCGAGTTTATAAGCGAATTGATTTCTTGACGGATTGTCGTATTGTATCCCAGTATACTCTATTGATATGTTGTTTTGATCGTACGAGAAACTGAGTTCATGTTTTTTGTTTTTTTCCGTTTTGTAGGGCGTATTAAGGAATGAAGTATAGGATTTGTTTGCCACTTTGAAATCAGTAATAAAGACCTTTGGCGGTATTGATTTTCTGGATACATCATCTGCATTGAAATAAGTGATCCCATTATTTCCACCAAATACAAAAGTTCCGCTTTTAGTCCGGGCATAAGCTGCATCTGCATAGAGTGCTCCCTGTATCCCATCTTCAAGGGAGAAATTATTGAATGTTTCATTTTTCATATTAAACCGGCTTATCCCGTTGAAGGTACTCAGCCATAATACCTTGTTTTTTTCGTCTCCCAGGATGCCTTGTATCGCCATGGAAGGGAGTCCGTCATTTAAGGTATATGTCTTTATTTTCCCCTTTTCAGGATTGTACCGGCTCAGACCTCCCTGCCACGTACCAATCCACGCAATGCCTGTGCTATCTTCATAAAATGAATTGATATCCTGTGATAACAATACATCACCCTTACTGCTGTCAAAACCGATCCGCTCAATTTGATCGGTATCGTAGTGATAGAGGAAAAGACCGTTGTTGGTTAATATCCATAATCCCTGTTTTGGGTTTTCATAGACATTGGTTACCTCATTGCTTCCACTATCACCACCGGGAAGGGTTGTCAGGTCGTAATGTCTGAATTTTCCATTTGGATTCTCCAGGTATAAGCCATTGGTTGTACAATAAATTGTGTTTCTATGGCTGTCATGTCTCATCATATATATGAATACATCCTGCGGGATACCTTGCAGTTTAACAGGGGTGCATTTTCTGGTGACCGGGTTGCATTCAAAATAGCCTGTGTTTGTCCCGATCAAAAAATCTCCGGGACTATTCATCCCGATCAAATTATAGTACTCCATACCCGGCAAAAAGGTATGGTAAGGATATGGGGTTATGCTATTTGAGACAGGGTCAAGAAGGTTTAAGCCTGCCGAAAGGATGTCCCCATCCGTGCCGATCCATACGGAACCGTTAGGATTGGCAAAGATTTTTTTTGCCCATCCTTTAGTGATGGATCGGTGATCATCCTGTTTATAAATGAATGATTTTAAAAGCGTCCGGTCGGTGTACCGCATCAGACCCATGGACTTGGTGGCGATCCAGAGGTCACCAAACGAATCGAACCGCAATCCATATACATCATCTTTCATAATGGGGTGATCCCAAAACATTTCAAAAGAATCTTTCCGTCGATTATAAAAGAACAGACCATGGTTTGATCCGATCCACGTATTTCCCAAAGAATCAGTCAGCATATCATAGACAGAGAGATTTTCTTTGGCTTTTTTTGATATTTTCGGGATATGCCACGACGAGTACGTATCATGCTCCGGATCATATGCGTACATCCTGAATTTGTTGGACGCCATTAAGATTTTACCCGAAGGATCATAATGAATAGCCGATATCCAATTGTTTGGTCCTATGGGTTCTTTGAAAGGTGAGCGGATATGGTGGAGCTTATGAAGCGAATCAATCGTGAACAAACCACTCCGGCTGCTTACCCAAACATTATTATCCTTATCGACGGCCAAACCAGCGACGTTGGAGATGGAATCACTTTTAGGATATTCAAAACGTTTTAATTGTTCTTCCTTTTTATCAAAATAGATTAAGGCATGAGCAGCAGACATCCCTAATAATGACGTGACTCCAAAATATACCCGTCCTTTGTTATCGGATGCAATTTTCCAAATAATGGGCTGGCTGTACGGAGGAAAATCTGTTAAGTCGGTAAAATTGTAGTTTTTGAATGAATGGGTGCGTGGATTGTACGCACTGACATAATCAATACAACCGATCCAAATAGTTCCATCCTCGTCTTCGAAAAGACGGTACGTTAGCGATTTGCCTATTGTGAGAGAATCTTTAAGATCAGGATAGAACCGTTTAAGTTCGTACCCGTCATAACGCATCAATCCGGCTTGGGTAGCCAGCCAAATATCACCCATCCTGTCTGGCTGAACGTCATAAATGGGGGCACTTATTTTTTCAGGTGAGGGGATAAGCCTGTTTGTATTGAGTTGTGCCCAGGTATTTTGGACAATAAGTGCAAAAGCTAAAAATGATATTATCTTAATGACTCTTTTCATACCCACAAACGTTAGCATTGTTTTTCACGGTAGTGATATGGAAAACTCTGTTCCTTCGCCTTCTTCTGTTTCCATAGTTATTGTGCCGCCATGCGCCTTCACAATATCATAGCTCATAGACAAACCCAGACCGGTTCCCTGGCCCGTTGGCTTGGTGGTGAAAAACGGCTGGAAGATTTTCTTTTTAACCTCATCAGGAATCCCGTTTCCATTGTCTTTTACCCGGATTTTTACCCTTGAATCACCTGAAGGCGACTTAATTGCATGCGTGCCCACTATGACGGAGGGTTTGTATCCATTTCCATTTTGTTTTGCCTTTTCCGAAACGGCATAAAACGCATTATTGATCAGGTTTAGTAATACCCGGCCTATATCTTGTGGTACGACATTTACTTTAGGTAAGTTGCTGTCAGCTTCCAGTTTAAAATCGGCGGTAAAGGATTTGTCCCTGGCTCGGAGCCCGTGATAGGAGAGGCGCAGGTATTCATCGGCTAACGCATTGATGTCGGTCGGTTCTTTTTCCCCGCTGCTGCCCCGGCTATGCTGAAGCATGCCCTTGACGATCCCGTCTGCGCGCCGTCCGTGGGTAAGGATTTTTTCGAGATTCTGGTTTAAATCTGATGATATAACTTTTACTTCTTCGAAATTCCCGTTTTCTATCTCCTCCCGCATTTCCTCCAGAAGTTCGGTGCTCACTTCCGAGAAGTTATTTACGAAGTTGAGGGGATTCTGTATCTCGTGTGCAATGCCGGCAGTCAGTTCACCGAGGCTGGCCATTTTTTCGGCCTGGATGAGTTGGGCCTGGGTGCCTTTCAAATCAGAAAGCGTTTGCTTTAAGACTTTATTCATTTTTTTCTTTTGTCGATTGTTACGATACAACAGCAAGGCAATTATAAAAATAATAGCGAGGACCACTATTAAGCCTGTCATTTTCAACTTGTTTTGAAAAGCAGCCTGATCATCAGCTATTTTTTTCAACCTGAGTCGCTCCTGGAAACCTGTATTCTGTACCTGAATTAACTTATTGACATAAGCATTGTTAAGACTATCTTGTAATGATTTTCCTTTTTTTAGAGCATGTAATGCTAAGGCAGATTTATTGAGTGACTCATAAATGGTGGACAATTGAGTATATCCGTTTGCTTCGTCAGTTTTATCGCGGAAGGATTCGGCGGATGCTATTACCTTTAACGAATAATGTAAAGCACAGTCCCTTTGGTCCGTTGCCAGAAACACCTTTCCCAATTCTAAATAACCAGAGCTCAAACCAAGCAATACATTATTACGGGCGTAGGCATTGATCGACTTCCTGAAATTAACTTTTGCCGAATCGTATTGTTGTTTGGCTACATAAACCCGACCAATCTTTCGATAAAGATCTCCTAACCCCACCTGATAAGGAGAGTTTTTATATTGGATTAATGTCTTTTGATAATAATAAAGAGCTGAATCAGGTTGATTATTTTTAGCAAATAGCATCCCTATATTTCTTGTAGTTAAGGACAATATTTTTGGGTTATGTAACTTTTCTCCAATTTTCAAGGCTTCATGGAGCTGAAGCTTTTCTTCATCAAACATCCGGGAGGCGTCATACAACATAGAGAGTTCAAAATGAACCATTCCTATAATAGAAAGCCTGGCATCTGCCGGACTTTTAGAGAAAGAAAAATTAGCATATCCCCAACCGTTCTCCGCACTATTGGGCTCGCTGGCAATTTTTAAAGCCTGATTATAATTTTCCAGGGCTTTGGATAAATCCATTTGCTGTAATAGTACATAGGCAATTTGTTCATGAGCGTCTGCCTCGTATAATTTTAGATTTAGCTTTTTTGCAAATGCTAATTGCTGTTGGTGGCAATACAAAGCGCTATCCAATTTACCGTTTTGAAGGTAAAAGCCCATTTTACGGTAGGTATCCATCTTAATGGTATCGTTTGCCGTATGTTGCAATACATAGTTTAAACTATCTAAGTACTGAGAATCTTGAGCCAATACCACACAAGGAAACACGAGAAGAAGAATAATAAATACTGATTTCATACGGATCCTGTTTTAGGTAATTGGATAGTGAATGTGGTTCCTTGACCTTCAATCGATTCAACCTTCAATTCACTGCCATACGTTTTGATAATGTCATAGACTGTTTGAATCACGGATGGACACGGATTTAGGGATTTCACGGATTTTTCTGTTCGGCCTTTGGCATGAGTTCGGGATAAGTATTCAATTAAGATTCCAGACGGGGGACGGCTGACCGTGGACAGTGGCGGTTTTGGAAGGATGACCGGCTTTGAGTCATAAGCTGCTATTTTTATATGTTTTTTGATTAAGTTCTGAACGTAGAATATTGCCTCCGGACAGCTACGGTCTACGGTCAACCGTCCTTCGTGAACCGTATATTTGGAACTCTTGTACCATAATTTTCTTATGACGAATACATGTTGTTTATATCTTAATTCGGTCATATCAATCCGTGTAATCCTGTAATCCCATAAATCCGTGATTCAGACAACTGGCAATTGAACGGTAAACTCAGTTCCTTGCCCATCTTTACTTTCCACAGTTAGTTTCCCCCCATGTGCCTTCACAATATCATAGCTCATAGATAATCCCAGTCCCGTTCCCTGACCGGTCGGTTTGGTAGTGAAAAAGGGCTGGAAGATTTTATTTTTAACCTCATCGGGAATGCCGGGGCCGTTGTCTTTTACCCGGATTTCGACCCCTAAATCCCCTGAAGGGGACTTACCCGAACGGGTGCTAACAATAACGGAGGGTTTGTATCCATCCTGATTTTGTTTGGCTTTTTCTGAGACGGCGTAAAACGCATTGTTGATCAGGTTTAGTAATACCCGTCCGATATCCTGCGGCACTATATTTACTTTTGGGAGTGCTTCATCAGCTTCCAGTTTAAAATCGGCAGTGAACGATTTATCCCTGGCCCGGAGTCCGTGATAGGAGAGGCGCAGGTATTCATCGGCTAACGCATTAATGTCAGTCGGTTCTTTTTGCCCGCTGCTGCCGCGGCTGTGTTGCAGCATGCCTTTGACAATCCCGTCCGCACGCCGCCCGTGGGTAAGGATTTTTTCAAGATTCTGGTTTAAATCTGCTGATATGACTTTTACTTCTTCAAAATTCCCATTTTCTATCTCCTCCCGCATTTCCTCCAGGAGTTCGGTGCTCACTTCGGAGAAGTTATTGACAAAATTGAGTGGGTTTTGGATCTCATGGGCGATGCCGGCAGTGAGTTCCCCGAGACTGGCCATTTTCTCGGACTGGATAAGTTGGGCCTGCGTGGATTGCAGATCATCAAGTGTATTCTTAAGCGTCTGATTGGCTTTTTTACTTTTTTTAAAGTTCCTGTAAAGGATGAGCGAGATTAACAGCAAAAAAGCCAGACCAGTGAACAGCAGATATAACCGCAGCTTGTTTTGGTAAGCCGTTTTTGCCGCTTCAAGTTCTTGCCGGCGTTCTTTTTCGCGGGTAGTTATGGTTTGTATCGCTTTTAAATTTACTTCGCTGAACAAACTGTCCCTGTACGCATCCGCTATTTTTAAATAGTGGAGTGATTCTCTGGGGTTCCCTTGTTCATATAACCCGGACAATAATTTTGCTGCTGCAAG
>DATFNI010000020.1:0-3804 GCA_035266485.1 Balneolales bacterium | reverse complement strand
ACCGTATCGGCGGCGGCTGTTTCCGTTATTCCCGCCGAATGAACATAAGATTTTGCCGATGACCAGGCGACAGATGGAAGTACAGTCAATAAAGCGATAAGCAAATACACATAATAGCCGGATCGTGACATTTTCAGGTGTTTTGAATTTGCAAAGAGATAGATTTAAATAAAAAAGTTACTAGCAAGCCCATGGATAATAGTATAAAAAAACTTTTTTTCTGCTTTGATTTTTTTCAGCGTGCATCCGCCATCGGCTATATAGCCCAACGCCTCCGCTGAAGCTTCATGCGGCGCACGGATGGTGTCTGACGAGGATGTAACCATTTCTATCTTCCTCAATATCAATTCTACCATTGACGGACAACACAGATGAGGCGGATTCTCGCGGACAAAGAGTTAAAATAGTCCCTCTCCATGGATATGGAGATAGCTTGTCCCGACCCCGAGGCATCGTGGCGGGAGGTTGGGGTGAGGTACAGTGGCCAGAACCCATTTTCGAATGCCTTGAAACTGTGACATTCAACCTATTCCCGACCATTTTACCATATCGAATTCACGCCAATTAAGGCTGAAAATAGGGGGCTGACAAAAATCGTGTCACGACATAAAAAAACTGCCGGATGTTCACCCGGCAGTTTCGTTATTGCTTGTAAAAGGGATTAATGCACATCTGCCTATTCCGCCAGTTTCTCGACCGATAAATCCACCGGTCTCAGGTTGGGAACAAGCACCTGGATGATTAGCAGGGCGATCAGGTATGCAAAGCCGCAAATCAGGAACAGAATCAGATAATGCCCTGTCAGTTGAAGGATGATACCTGCGGCAGTGGCAATGAGCATTCCGCCAATTGATCCGGCCATTCCGCCTAATCCGACCACTGAACCGACGGCACGGGTGGGGAACATGTCGGAAGCAATAGTAAAGAGGTTGGCAGACCATCCCTGGTGGGCTGCGGCAGCCAGACCAATAAGGAGTACGGCAGGCCACTCGGAAACAGATGACGCGAAGATAATCGGCACGACGCAAACGGCGCAGATCAGCATTGCGATTTTCCTGCTTTTATTTATCGTCCAGTTGTGTTTGATGAACACAGATGAGAGCCAGCCACCTCCGATACTGCCAATACTTGTCATGGAATAGATGACGATCAATGGCAAACCCAGGTGTGCCAGGTCCAGACCATACTTTTCATTCAAAAACTTGGGCAGCCAGAACAGGTAGAACCACCAGATGGGATCGGTGATGAATTTACCAATCACAAAAACCCAGGCTTGTTTATGTTTGAGCAGCTTCAGCCATGGAATCTTTACTGTTTCCGGTTCTATCGGATCACTTTTGATATACGCAAGTTCTTCTTCCGAAACACTTTGATGTTTTTCCGGAACTTTATACTTCCAAATCCACAGAAAGAACGCAATGAACCCCAGTGCGCCGGTAAAGATAAAAGCCTCCTGCCATCCATAGGTTATCGTAAGCCATGGTACGATAAGTGGTGCCACGACAGCCCCGACGTTGGCCCCTGAATTGAAGAGGCCCGTAGCCAGGGCTCGTTCTTTTTTAGGAAACCATTCGGCAGTTGCCTTAATCGCTGCCGGGAAATTTCCCGATTCCCCCAAACCCAGGAAGAAACGTGCGAGACCAAACCCAAAAACGGTCTGTACCAGCGCGTGAGCCATGGCCGCAATGCTCCATACAAACATGGAGATGGAATACCCTTTTTTTGTGCCGATTTTATCGATGACTCGTCCAACGATAAGCAGACCAATGGCATATGCCGCCTGAAATGCGGTGATGATATAGCCATACTCGATCTCATTCCAGCCGATATCTTTCTGCAGCAAGGGTGCTAGAATACCGATGACCTGACGGTCTACGTAGTTAATGGTGGTTGCAAAGAACAGAAGTGCGCAGATAGCCCACCGAAAATGTCCCCTGGGAGTTGCAACGTCGATACCGGTAACACCGGAAGGGCTTCCCGGTTTAGCATTAGGATTCTTCATATAATTTTATTCAGTAAGGATTTTTCAATATCGCCAGCTTAATTGCAATAATGAGCCGACAATATCAGGATTTTTTCGGGTTAATCCACGTTTACATTCTGTTTTTACATAATGATCAATAAGCCAATCTCGGGGACATGTGTTAGGTTAGAAGTGCTTGGTCCCAACTAACCTCGTGTGCAAGAAATAAATAATTCATCCCTTTGGCACTGGAATCAGAATCTTGTCGGGGGATTACGGTGACAGGTTGATAGCGTTGGGATCATGAATATTCTCATAGAACTTCAGTGATTTTTTGGGTTTCTGATACTGAGATGGAATGGGTTGATGGGAAAATGACTGGAAGTAAAGCACACACCCATCACGCCACCACCTCGCCAATTTCACCTGGATCTTGAGCAATGCCTGTACATGTTTAAAGCGCTGATTGTCGATTAATCCCTGCAGGGAGTTCCAGGTTCTTTGCATCCAGCGTACCGAATCCACACCTTCGTAATAATGATGGACCAGGCCGTTCCATAAAGTACGCCCGGATTTCAATTTGTAATTCCAGCTTACATGATGAAACCAGAGCAGGAATTTCTGCGGACAGGTTTTAAGATTCGCAAATTCTGATTGCAGCGGCTGATGATACTGGCCGACCGCATCACTTCCACTGGCCGTGCGGTTGAATCCAACACCTTCGGAATCGGCGTGATGATAGTATACGGCTGTCCAGTCGGGCCTTCCCTCATGTACCCATGGTCCGGGTCCGTAATGTACGGACCATGCCATGATGTGATGCAGGCCCAGTGGCATCTCGTAGTCAACAGCGATCTCGCGCGAGGCCAACATCATTTTCTTTACCGGTTTGACAAACTTCTCACTGTTGGTAAAGGTCATGCGTATCCATTCATCGGCGATCCGGGCTGAAGTCAGTTCATGATTCCATGCCAGTCTGCCGAATGCATACCAGTTGGCCTGGGCAAACGGGTGCCCGGTCCAGTTGCGGTCGGATCCGGTGTTGGCTACACCGGCAATAGCGGTGAGCTTTTGATGGTACAGAGAACCGTCAATGACTTTTGCAACTGTCGAGCCTTTGCCTTCCGCATATGTGTCGGACTCGAGGACTTCCTTGAAGAGAGGGGCCAGGTAGACCAGCGAGGTGGAGTGTCCAAGATACTCCTGCGTGATCTGCAATTCCATCATGACATGCGTATGCGGCATCGACCCGAAAAGTGGATTAAAAGGCTCACGCGGCTGAAAATCCAGTGGACCGTTCTTCACCTGTACAAAGGCATTGTTGTCGAACTTTCCATCCAGAGGTTTGAATTCGTTATAGGCCTGCATGGTCCGGTCTTTGGGATTCCGGCTATAAACGAAAGCCCGCCACATCACGATTCCCCCGTGTGGAGCCAGGGCCCGGGCAAGCATATTGGCGCCCTGCGCATGCGTTCTTCCGTAATCCTGTGGCCCGGGTTGTCCCTCTGAGTTGGCTTTTACCAGGAACCCACCGAAATCGGGTATATAGTGATAAACCTCGTCAGCCTTTTTCTTCCACCACTCCCTCACTTTCGGATTTAACGGATCAGCTGTCTTCAGGCCACCGATCAGCTTGGGGGAACTGAAATTGATGCTCAGGTAAACCTTGATTCCATAGGGGCGGAAGATATCGGCCAGCCCAGCGACTTTGACGAGGTAATCTTTTGTGAGGATTAACGGGGTAGCGTTGACATTGTTTAATACGGCACCATTAATCCCAACAGAGGCATCTGCACGGGCATAGTCGGTGTAACGGGGGTTTTTATACTCTGGCAAACTAC
>DATFNI010000019.1:0-7294 GCA_035266485.1 Balneolales bacterium | reverse complement strand
CTGAACAAGCAAAAAAAGCTGGTATTGATCATGTGGTTTTCGACCGTGGCGGATATATCTATCACGGAAAAGTGAAGGCTATTGCTGAGGCTGCTCGCGAAAACGGATTGAAGTTTTAAATCGGATACACCTTATGCCAAGAAAGAGAAGAAAACATAAAATTAAGGCGAGTGATCTGAACCTGGAAGATCGTCTCGTTCATATTAACCGCGTTGCCAAGGTTGTTAAAGGTGGACGCCGGTTTAGTTTTAATGCCATTACGGTTGTTGGTGACAAGAACGGTATCGTTGGTCATGGATTAGGTAAGGCGAATGAAGTATCAGACGCTATTCAGAAGGGAATCGACGATGCGAGAAAAAACCTGATTCGTGTTCCTATCACTAAAAGTGGTTCCATTCCTCATACCGTAGTGGGAAAATGTGGTGCCGGACGCGTTCTGCTCCGCCCTGCTTCCGATGGTACGGGTGTTATAGCCGGCGGGGGTGTAAAAGCTGTCCTAGACAGTGCAGGAATTCACAACATCCTGAGTAAATCGCTTGGTTCTTCGAACCCACACAATATGGTCAAGGCAACGATTGATGCGCTTCGTCAACTGGAAGATCCTGCTGAGGTTGCCCAGCGCCGGGGTGTGAACCTAAATAAAGTATACGAAGGTTAATTTTCGAGAAGACTTCGAAAGGAATTATGAAACTACATAATATTGAAGCTCCCATTCCTAACCGGAAGACTCGTAAACGGGTTGGCCGTGGTGAAGGATCCGGAACCGGTAAACAATCGGGACGTGGACATAAAGGGCAAAAATCAGGTAGCGGATACTCCCGGGCACTGGGTTTTGAAGGTGGCCAGATGCCGCTCCAGCGCCGGGTACCAAAGTTTGGTTTTAAAAATCCATTTCGGGTTTCATATACCCCGGTTAATGTTGGACGTATCCAGGAGCTGGTAGACGCTGGCCGGCTTGGGGAAGCAGTGACTGTTGCTGATCTTGTGAATGTCGGTGTCGTTAAAAAGAACGCTCGCGTCAAAGTTCTGGGCAATGGCGAATTGAAAAAAGCGTTGACGATATCTGCCCATGCCTTTAGTAAATCAGCCGAAGAAGCTATTTCTAAGGCTGGAGGCAAAACTGAAGTTATAGAATAACCACTGAGCGGAACGCGGTAACGGATAGCGCATGAGTTTAGTAGAAAATTTCCGGAACATCTTCAAAGTTGAAGAGCTCAGAAGGCGAATTCTGTATACCATCGGGATGCTGATGATATATCGGATTGGCAGTTACATCACAATGCCTGGGGTTGACGCAACTCAGCTGGTTCAGCAAAGCCAGAGTGCGACCAATCTTTTGGGGCTTTTCAACTTGTTTGTGGGCGGGGCATTCTCACGTGCCGGCGTCTTTGCATTAGGCATTATGCCCTACATCACGGCCTCTATTATCCTGCAGTTAATGGGTGCTGTTGTTCCTTATTTCCAGAAATTACAGCGTGAAGGTGAGGAAGGACGTCGTAAAATCACTCAGCTTACACGATACGGAACGGTGGGAATAACCCTGATACAGGCAATTGGTTTTGCTATCAACCTGATTCATACTTCGCCACAGGCTATTGTGGTCGGGCATACCGCGTTTATCATAACCAGTATGATCGTACTGACAGCCGGTTCGGTGTTTGTTATGTGGCTTGGTGAGCGAATAACCGAGCGGGGTATTGGGAACGGGATATCGATCATTATTATGATCGGCATCGTGGCTGCGTTACCGACTAATCTGATAAACGAGTTCACAACAAAAAGTAACCTGATTATCGTCATCGTCGAATTGGCTGCTTTACTCCTTGTATCCGGTGCTGTTGTATTGCTAACGGAAGGTACACGTAAGATCCCGGTACAATATGCCAAGCGTGTTGTAGGTCGACGTGTCTATGGCGGTACAACACAATATCTTCCCCTGCGGGTCAATGCAGCGGGTGTGATGCCGATCATTTTTGCTCAGTCGATCATGTTTATTCCGAGCACGATCGCAACGTTTTTCCCGAACAACCAGGTTATCCAGACTCTGACATCCTGGTCAAGCGATTTTACAGGAGTAACCTATTCAATCGTGTACGCGATCATTATCATATTCTTTACCTATTTCTATACGGCTATCGCCATTAATCCGAAAGAAATGGCAGATACGATGAAACGTCAGGGCGGGTTTATTCCTGGTGTCCGTCCCGGAAAGCAAACAGTTGATTTTATTGATAACATTCTTACCCGAATTACGCTTCCCGGTTCCATTGCGCTGGCGATCGTGGCGATACTACCCTCGATTGCAGTTCGTGCCGGCGTTACACCTGGGTTCGCTATGTTTTTCGGTGGTACAAGCCTTCTGATTATCGTCGGTGTTGCCCTCGATACGTTGCAACAGATTGAGAGTCACCTGATGATGAGACATTACGATGGGTTTATGCGAACTGGTAAAATTAGGGGGCGTAAACGATTCGCATGATTTACCTGAAGACAGACAAAGAGATAGCTTATATCAGGGAAAGTGCCGATCTGGTTTCACTGACTATTGCAGAAGTAGGCAAGTATGTGAAGCCGGGGGTGACAACAGGTGAACTGGATCGGGTTGCTGAAGACTTTATCAAGTCAAAGGATGGCAAACCCGCTTTCAAAGGATATGGTCCGGCTCATAATCGGTTTCCGGCGACTCTCTGTGTATCTATCAATGATCAGGTAGTTCATGGTATCCCGGGAAACCGGAAGCTTGAAGAAGGAGATATTGTTTCGGTGGATTGCGGCGTGGTCAAAAACGGATATTACGGCGACTCGGCGTACACGTTCGCAGTTGGTGACTGTGATGAAGACTCGATGAATCTGCTCCGTGTCACGATGGAGTCATTATACAAAGGCATCGAACAGGCTTGTCATGGAAACCGGATTGGCGACATCGGGAATGCTGTGCAAACTCATTGTGAAGAGCATGGTTACGGTGTTGTCAGAGATTTAGTTGGTCATGGGTTTGGTAAGTCATTGCATGAAGATCCGTCGGTTCCCAATTACGGGAGACCGGGACATGGCGAACGCTTGCGCGAAGGTATGACCCTAGCGATCGAGCCGATGATCAACATGGGTAAATGGAAGGTAAAGACCCTCAGGGATGGGTGGACCGTGGTGACAAAAGACGGATCACGATCGGCCCATTACGAGCACGATGTAGTTGTGCATGAAGGAAATGCTGAAATTTTAAGCACTTTTGAATATATTGAGGAGATTACCAAGATTCACATTGACAAAACCGTATTGAATGGCTAAACAGCAACCGATCAAACAAGACGGAACTATTGTAGAGGCATTACCCAATGCGCAATTTCGGGTAGAATTGGATAATGGGCATGAAATTCTGGCTCATGTATCCGGAAAGATGCGTATGTATTATATCAAAATACTTCCAGGCGATCGGGTGGCTGTTGAAATGTCGCCCTATGATCTGACAAAAGGTAGAATCACGTATCGTTATAAATAGAAAATGGTAGTTGAATGAAGACCAAATCATCTGTTCGGAAAAGATCCTCGGACGACAAGATTGTACGTCGCAAGGGTCGCGTGTATGTTATCAACAAGAAAAATCCGCGGCATAAACAGCGGCAAGGATAAGAAAATCAGGTAAGGTAATTTATGGCTCGTATCTCTGGTATTGATTTACCCAAAGAAAAACGTGGTGAAATAGGTCTGACGTATATTTACGGTATCGGGCGTTCACGGGCACGCGATATTCTTGAAAAGGCGGGAATTGATTATGATGCCAAAGTTAAAGACTGGGATGATGATCAGGTCACTGCTATTCGGAAGGTAATCGAAACCGACTATAAAGTGGAAGGTGCCCTTCGCAGTGAAGTAAATGCCAACATTCGTCGTTTGATGGATATTGGATGTTATCGTGGGTTGCGGCATCGCCGCGGACTCCCTGTAAATGGACAGCGTACAAAGACAAATGCCCGTACGCGCAAAGGTCGTCGCAAGACCGTTATGGGTAAAAAGAAAGCTCCGAAGAAGTAATTAGATAATTGATATATAAGCATGGCAAAAAGACAATCGAATAAAAGCGTAGCGGGATCCAAAAAACGGAAGAAACAGCTCTCCGATCCCAATGGCCGTGCCTACATTAAGGCAACCTTCAATAACGTTATAGTTACGATTACCGATGCAGACGGTAATGTTCTCTCATGGTCGTCAGCAGGGAGAGAGGGATTCAAAGGATCCCGCAAGAATACTCCTTATGCTGCACAGTTGAGTTCTGAAACCGCAGCAAAGGCTGCTTACGACATGGGCTTGCGTCGTGTCGATGTGTTTGTGAAAGGCCCGGGGTCCGGACGCGAAGCTGCAATTCGCGCACTGGCTACAAATGGTCTTGAGGTTCAGATAATACAGGACACAACACCGATTCCGCACAACGGTTGTCGTCCCCCAAAACGCAGAAGAGTATAAATAATTCATAATTCAGAATTCAGAATTTTAAATTCAAAATTCATAAATGGCACGATACAGAGGACCAAAACAGAAGAAAGCACGTAGGTTTCGCGAACCTATTTTTGGGCCAAGCAAGGCATTGGATCGCAAACCCTATGGACCGGGTCAACACGGGCGCGGCAGACGCGGTAAGAAGTCTGAATACGCTGTTCAGCTTGAACAGAAGCAAAAGGCCAAATATACCTATGGTGTTTTAGAACGCCAGTTTCGCCGCCTGTTCCACAAAGCACATTCAAAGGAAGGTGTCACCGGGGAAATTTTGCTCCAGCTTCTCGAAGCCCGCCTTGATAATGCTGTTTACAGATTGGGATTTGCCCGCACACGCACCCAGGCCCGTCAGATCGTTAATCACCGTCATATCGTCGTGAACGGACAGGTTGTAAATGTGCCATCGTTTTCTGTTAAACCTGGCGATGTAATTTCTGTGCGTCCAAAATCCCGTAAGATGGAAGTTATTCAGGATGCGGTCGCTAACTCGCCCAAGAAAAAATACAGCTGGTTAGAGGTCGATAAAAAGGGCCTTAATGGCAAATTCCTGAATTATCCAGCACTTCAGGATGTTCCGGAAAATATCAACGTACAGTTGATCGTTGAGTTGTACTCGAAGTAATCCCTCCGTATGCGGAGACGGGATCATCCAGACAAGTCCAAATTCAAAACTATCGGATTCAGTTTTATATGAATAATATCAATTTACAAATGCCGGAAAGCCTCGCCATTGATGAGAACAATGATACATTTGGGCGGTTTGTATTGCAGCCGCTCGAGCGGGGATATGGTGTCACGATAGGTAATGCGTTCAGGAGAGTACTGCTCTCATCCCTGCCCGGAAATGCAGTGACGGCCGTCAAGATCGACGGTGTGAAACATGAATATTCGAGTATTAAGGGAGTTTCAGAGGATGTTTATGACATCATCCTGAATCTCAAGGGTGTTCGTTTCAAACAACTTGAACAAGGTACCGGCGTGATCAATGTGACGAAAAAAGGACCTGGCAATCTTACTGCTGCCGACATTGGCGAAGCTGGTAACGAATATGAAGTACTCAATCCTGAGCATCATATCGCTACCCTGTCGGAAGACACTGAAATCAAAATGGAACTCCGCATTGGCCGTGGAAAGGGATATGTTACATCCGAAGAAATAGAGCTCGAAGACGAGAGTGATGTGAGTATCATTCCGGTTGATGCGATCTTCACACCGATCAAGCTGGTGAAGTTTGACGTCGACAACGTTCGGGTTGGGCAGCGTACAGATTATGAGAAACTGGTGCTCGAAGTTACCACTGATGGTTCGGTTTCACCGAAAGAGGCACTGACCATAGCCGGCAAGATCCTGAAAGATCATATCGAAAAATTCATCACTGAAAAAGTTGACGAGCCGTTTGTACAGGAAGATGAAGAAGTAGATGCTGAAAAGGCGCGTGTTGGCAATCTCCTTAAAACCAGCATAGAAGACCTGAACCTCAGCGTTCGTGCTTACAATTGTCTGAAATCTGCGAATATCAATACGATCGGTGAGTTGGTTTCGAAAGATGAAAGTGAACTTCTCAAATTCCGCAATTTCGGTAAAAAATCACTGAACGAACTTGTTGAGGTTATTGAGGAGAAAAACCTCCATTTCGGAATGGATGTATCTAAGTATTTGGATAAATAATTAAAAATTTAGTGAACGATGCGTCATTTAAAGGTAGGAAAAAAGCTGGGGAGAACGTCATCGCACAGAAAGGCAACGTTACGTGCACTTTCTGCGTCGTTGATTAAGCATCACCGGATCGTAACAACCCTGGCCAAGGCAAAAGAGCTTCGCAGGTTTGTAGAACCTGTCATCACAAAGGCTAAGGAAGACACCTCACATCATCGTCAGCAGGCTTTTGCTTTTTTACAGGACAAAGAGGCCGTCACTCATCTTTTTGAAGAGGTAGGTGCTCTTGTTGCAGATCGTCCGGGTGGATATACCCGTGTCATTAAATTGGGTCCGCGGCAAGGCGATGGTTCTGAAGTGGCTATGATTGAGTTGGTCGACTACAACGATGTTAAACCGGAAGGTGGCAAGTCTACGCGGAAACGTACGCGTCGTGGTGGCCGTTCAAGAAAGAAATCAACAGCAAAGCCGGCCGAACAAAAGAAGAAGACGGAGGCAGTTGAAGAGACAGCCGAAGCTAAAACGGAAGAGAAGGCTGAGAAAAAGGCTAAGGCCAAACCAGCAGCTGCTAAAGCAGAAGAAGTAAAAGCTCCTGAGCCGGAAAAAGAGGTGGAATCAACTGTAGAGGAGGTTAAGGAAGAAGCTGCAACCGAAGCTAAAAAGGAAGAAGCTGCAACCGAAGCTAAAAAGGAAGAAGCTGCAACCGAAGCTAAAAAGGAAGAGGCTGATTCCGAAAAAAAGCCAGATACTAAGGCCGAAAATACGGCTGAGGATAAAAAGAAAGAATCAGATAAAGAAGATTCTTCGGATAAGAAATAATCCATATCTGGAATCGTTAGAGTTTGGCTTCTGGGTTAACCCAGAAGCCTTTTTTTGTTATATCTGACTTGACTTTCATTTTATTTCTCGAGCACAAAATAAATGTGTTACAATAGTTGACAATGGAAGGTCAGGTCTGTTATATTTGTCGCTCCCCGGAAAAGAGGGGAAATTGATTTTTTGTTCTTGACAAGGATAGGTTTAAATCCTTATTATAGGAATCTGTCGCTGAAACGCTCTGAGCCGACAGGCGAGGAGAGATGGAGGTGGCGGGGATGTTCTTTGGAGATACTGAGTAATGAACAAATCGCATAGCGAGCCCTAATAG
>DATFNI010000018.1:0-18207 GCA_035266485.1 Balneolales bacterium | reverse complement strand
CCGAGGATGGAGCGTGTGCCACCTCCCAGCAGCTTCGGAGCCACAAAAAGATGGAGTTTATCCACCAGGTTATTCCTGACAAGTGAACTCGCAAGCCTGCTTCCGGCCTCCACAAGAACGGAAGTAATTGGGACATCTGCCAGGCGATTCAGAGCCTGTTCCATGTCGGAGTGTCCGTCTACTTCAGATACCAGGATGGTCTGTCCCCTGAAGTAATTAGGCTGCAATATCTGTAGCATGGGATCCACCGTTTCACCCGCTTTTTCTTTGTTGTGGGTGATCACGATCGTCTTCTCCTCATGTTGATCAGTGAAAAGATCGAGCTCATGCGGCAGACTGAGATTTCCATCGATGACGATCCGGTATGGCTGGCGTCCTTCAACCTGTCTTACCGTTAGTCTTGGATTATCCAGCAGGGCTGTGTTACGGCCAATCATCACGGCATCATATTCACTTCGCCATTGATGAACGAGCGTTCGTGCCTTCTCCCCTGTGATCCACTGTGATTCTCCACTAGGAGCTGATATATACCCGTCAAGCGTCTGTGCAATCTTAAGCGTGACAAACGGCCTATGATGCTTCTGAAAATAGATGAAAAATTCGTTGAGTTGTTCTGCCTCTTTTTGCAGCAACCCGACATCCACTTTTTTCCCGGCCTGGAGCAGGATCTTGATCCCGTTGCCATTTACGGCTGGATTGGGATCTACCATCGCCACAACTACCCGTTTAATGGGGGTCTCACCCAGTGCCACTGCGCATGGGGGAGTTTTTCCATGATGAGAACACGGTTCGAGTGTCACATAGACCGTCGCATTGACCAAATCGGCCGGTTCGGTGATTGATTTCAGCGCATTGATCTCGGCATGAGCTTCTCCAAACCGCTCGTGGTATCCCTGTCCGATTTTTTTCCCGTCTTTCGACACAACGACACACCCGACAAGAGGGTTTGGGGCAACATACCCCTTGCCTTTCACGGCAAGCTTTAAAGCCTGTCTCATCCAGTGAATGTCGGTATCTGTAAATATGTCTTTGGATGTCGTTGGCATGTTGGATCAGGTAGAATGTATCTGTCTTACGGCAACTCAAATAAAAGCTACATAACCAAAATGGCAAACCCAAGGATGGTTGTCATCGTGCCAAATAAAAAAGGCAGAACGGGGAGCCATTCTGCCTTTTAATAGTCAGAAAATAAATTATCGCAGGAGTTCAGCCCGGTTGTCTACAATCTCTGCGTTTTTCTTAAGCTGATCGATCCATGTTTGTCCGTAGACCCGTTGCTTTTGCTGTTCGAGCTGTTGACGAATCTGGTTGCGATCGCTGTCGGTCATCTTTGCCGGATCAGCCATCGTCCGTTTAGTTACCTGTATGACATACACAGCAGACTCACCAGAAAGAGGTCCGGTGACCTTGTTTAACCCGGCATCAAAAACATCTCCAATGATCTTGGGCTCGCGGCCTCCATTGGGAATAAACTGGCCGCTGAATGTTGCGTTCTCTGCGGTGTAAACTTTGAGGTTTTCAGCCTTGGCAAGGGCATCCAGGGTGGAGTGCTGTTTCATTAGATCATCCACCTTCTGCATCAGTTTCTTCTGACGGAGCTGAGAACGAACAGCAGGCGTGATCTGGGCTTTTACATCATCAAAAGGACGGATACCTGCAGGTTTAATACTGTTCACTTTGAAGACCACAAATTCATTGGGCAGCTCAATCGTCTTGGAAATTTTTCCCTCCTCTGAACGCTCCAAAGCATTAAGCATCTGCTGACTTTGTCCAATCCCAGCAATAAAAGGTGTCCCTTCGGTTGCTATGGTGTGTTGGATTTTCAGGTGTTCCTTTTGTGCTTCCTGTTGAAAACTGGTCTGCGAGGCATAGTAGCTGAAGTCGTCGGCATTACTTGCCACCTTATCGACGGTATCCAGCGGATCGGCCGTGATATCCCGGCTCATATCGGCGAAGAGCACTTCTTTATGCCCTTTGACCGTACGCTCACCCAGTTTTTTGATCAGGTGGACCCGACCGTCCATCGATATCACATGGCTGACTTCACCCGTCTTCATATCAAAGACGATATCATACGGTTTCCGTATTTCGGATTTTTTTATCCAGCTTCTGACAAACGGAGTTGCCGACTGGTTCTCAGCAAGGAAGGTTGAGTCGTCTTTGGCGGCAGCAAACTGATCGCGAAGTTTTTTCATCTCAGCGATCGTTCGAACCGTGTCCTTATGGGTTGGTGCCTTGCTGAAGGTCACATATTCGAAGTCCCATGTCTTGTCGCGATGGAACTCGTCTTTGTGCTTTTCATAATAGGTGCGCAGGTCCGAATCGGTTACCTGTATCGTTGAGTCGGAAATCGAAGCATATGGAAACCGAACAAAGTTGAAATCGGCTGTGGAGTTTTGGTGTTCCCAGGCTTGTTCAACTTCCAGGTTGCTTACCGGCAGAGCCGATTGAATGTAATTGCCAAGCTTCTCGCGGCGGCGTTTGTCACGCAGCTCATGTTCGATGGCAATCCATGCCTGGGTATTTTCAGGGGAATTGATGGCCGCCTGAAGAGCTACGCGGTCGATGGAACCGTCTTTTTTTCGGAATTGCTGCGCAATAAGCGGGTCGGGGTTTTTGCCCGTAACCATATCAATGATCTCTGCATCGGTTACTGTGATCCCCAGATCTTTCATCTTGTCTTTCAGAATCTGGTTCAGCACCAATTGGTTCCAGGCGAGGTCTTCATAATAGGCCTGCATCTCGGAAGAAGCACCGTTGCCCTGACTTCCAGCACGTTGCAGATAGTTGTTTACAAGCTTGTTATACGATTCTACGGATATTGGTTGGCCATTAACCGATCCAAGGTTTTGTGGTCCGCTCATGATAGCATTAAACACTTTGGTATCGCTGAGACCCCACAAGACTCCAAACGAAATGATCAAGAGCCAGAGAATATACTTGGTACTGGCTCTCATTTTTTCCATTACACCCATGAAAAAAGCCCTTTAGATGGTGTTAATCTGATTTAAAAATAAGTGTTGTAGTACAAATTTCTTTGAATAAGCCACAAAATATACTACTTGGTCTCACCAAGAGCAACGAATGACGCCCATCTATTCATATGTTCAAAGTCAGAATAGTTTGATTGTTACGTAACGCAGGTAATCCTGGGGACGGTTATTAAAATGGCGCATAACCTTTTGCAGGTTGCTGGACAGGCTGTCCAGGTTGTTGTAAAGGTGATCATCATTGACCAGTTTTCCCAGTGTACCCTGCCCATTGTTGATTTTAGTGAGGATCTGATTGAGTTGACCGGAGACTTTGTTGAGGTTGTCGGACATCTCTCCGATCTGTTTGGAGCTAGCCTGGAGATTGGTAATCAGCGAATCCAGTTTGTTCCTGTTTTTTGTGCTCAGTGTATCAACATTTCCGAGGATGTTCTTGAAATGAGTTATCGAAGCCTGGATATCCCGGTTCTTCTTCTTCAGGATGTCGTCTAACTGGGCGCTGGATTCCTGAAGATTGTTGAGTGTTCCGGACAGATTTTTCTTTACATCATTGTTGAATACCTGATTAAGGCTGAGAACCAGGCTGTTGACGTTACTGGAGACTTCGGCCACTTTGTCGCCAATTGTCAGACCCTTTTTCTGAATTTCGCTGAACATCCCCTGGTCATAGACACCTGTAATCCGATTCCCGTTGTGCAACATGCGGGCGGAGCTACCCCGCTGAATGACCACGGCCTTACTGCCGAGAAGATCTGTAGATCTGATATAGGCCTTTGAATCGGCCGGTATTTTCAGTTCATCATTCAGGCTGAGGATAACGCGGACACTGTCGCTGGACAAGAGTTTCATACTTTTAACCGATCCTACATTAACTCCATTTATGTAGATCTGTTTGCCAGCCGTCAAACCGTCTGCCTGCGGAAAGACGCATACCAGGTTTTTGGAGTCATTAAAGATGGGTATACCTCGCATGTAGCGGAAGCCCAGTATTCCAATTATCAGGGCCCCAACGATTGTGAGGCCAATTTTCATTTCGTTTTTGGTGAATTTCAAAACCGTATTTTTTTTGTTAATCGTAACAAACTAGCTGATCAAATACTCTGACGCTTTTATAAACTCGCGCAGGTTCTTCTGCGTTGCATGTTGTAATTCATCGATTGTCCCCGACCAGCTGATCTCCTGGTCGTCGATGTAGGCAACCTTTTCGGCCACTTTAAGAACACTGTGAATATCGTGTGTGACCACAACGGAAGTGATTTCGAGGCTATCGGCCATGTAATTGATCAGGTCGTTGATCTCGTCGGAAGTCAGCGGATCAAGGCCGGAAGTGGGCTCGTCGTAAAGCAAATAATCCGGTTCGGTGACAATAGCGCGTGCCAGACCAACACGTTTGCGCATCCCACCGGATAGTTCAGCAGGCGATTTGTCACCTATGCTTTTTAAATCAACCATCTCCAGGCTTCGTTTTGCACGTTCCTGTATCTCGTCTTCCTCAATGTCTTTAAAATATCGCAGCGGGAAAGCTACGTTTTCAAATGCACTGATAGAGTCGAACAGGGCGGCTCCCTGAAAGAGAACTCCAAATCGTTGTCGCAGCTTTCTCAGGTTCACATAATCCTGTTCAAAAATATTTTGTCCATCTATCCTGACATACCCCTCGTCTGGAGTCAACAACGCATTAAGATGTTTAAGAAGTACCGATTTCCCGGAACCCGATTTCCCGATCACGGCGAGCGTTTCCCCGTCATTGACATCGAGGTTCACATTCTCCCAGATGAGATGAGATCCAAAACTTTTTTTAAGATTTCTGATTTCAATCATAACAAAAACTTACGATCCCGACCGGTGTTCCGAAATAACGTCTCAAATTTAACATTTTTATTAACTGTGCAGAAGTATTATGCCTAAAAGACTTACAACAGGATACTCGCAAGGATAAGGTCTGCGAAAAGTATGTAGATACAACTCAAAACCGTCGCCTGGGTTGTGGCTTTACCGACACCCTCTGCACCCCCGGTTGCATAATATCCTTTGTAACAAGCAATAGATGTAATAATAAATCCGAAAACCAATGATTTTGTCAGTCCAAAAACTACGTCTGAACCGAAGAAATATTGCTGTGCACCCGTCATAAACTCAGCCGGGGCAAGGGTGCCTAGTAATGCTCCCGAGGATACGCCGCCCAGAATACCTGAGGTTAAAGCAAATACGTAGAGTATTGGGAACATGACGATTCCAGCGACCAGCCTGGGCATGACAAGATAGGTAACCGAGTTAAATCCCATAGATTCGAGTGCATCGATCTGTTCGGAAACCCTCATAGTACCAAGCTCTGTAGCTATCCGTGCCCCGACACGTCCGGCCAGAACAAGGCTGCTGATTACGGCGGCAAGCTCAATAACGGTCGATTGGGTAACGATGGCACCAATAGTCGATTTGGGGATCAGCGAAGTCGTCAGCTGATAAGCAGTCTGTATCGTCATAACTGATCCGGTAAATACACCCGTCAAAAGGATGATCGGCAGGGAATCATATCCTGTTTTAATCATCTCTAGCAGCAGATTGCCGCTGTAGGTCTTGACCTCGGTCGACGATCTCAACGTCTTGTATAGAAGATTGCTGAATCGTCCTAGTTCTTCGAATAAATTCATGTATTATGATATTAGGGATCACCAAAGACAGCCGCATGCGTTGGTGTGGGTCTAATCCGCCCCGACCCGTTTTGTGTAAACCGGAGACCTTGTCTTCGATTAACAAGTTTGAGTGCCAATATACGGCCTCTTTTGCATTTCATGCGCATAAAATTTGGATTATATTGCCAAACGTTTGCATAACCAAACTCAGCTAACCCATAGATGCGCTTTAAACTATCAGTATGGCTGATACTGGCTCTCTTACCCGTAACCGCCATGAGCCAGTCTGCCATTCATTCAACGTATCGATTTCTTCTGATCCCGCCATCGGCGTATGCGTCAGCTTTAGGAGGCAACGGAGTATCTCTGAAACATGGCGATTTCTCAATGATGACGCTCAATCCGGCCTATATCAGCGTAGAAGACCACCGTCACTTTGCATTATCGTACATAAATCACATCTCGGATGTCAACATGGGTATGCTAAGCGGTGCGTGGAATTTTCCCGGAATCGGTACCCTGGGGGGCGAGCTGCGTTATCTTAATTACGGAAAACTGATCCGTGCCGATGCAGAAGGAAATAAGATGGGTACTTTTCAGGCGTATGATATGGCGCTCAGTGTGGCGATGAGTCGAAATCTTATGCCTCATTTGCGTTACGCCGGCGGTATCACATTCATCCGGTCGTCATATGGACAGTACCAGTCGTCGGCTATTGGGATCATGGCCGGGATGTGGTATGCGATACCGGCGAAAGATCTGACTTTAGGGGCCTCTGTCACGAATCTGGGGGCGCAAATCCAGACTTTCGACGGGCTAAATGAGCCCTTGCCTCTCGATATACGGGTAGGTGTCTCCAAGCGCTTGGAACACATGCCTCTGCGACTCTCACTTACTTTACATTCACTCAATCGCTGGCAATTGCCTACGGTTACCGACACCCGTAAACCGACATTTTCACAGAACCTGGTGCGTCATGTGGAACTGGGAGCTGAACTTTTGTTGAGTGACAATGTGCAGATTGGCCTGGGATATAATCGTCTGAGGCATGAAGACCTAAAGTCAAGTAACCGCCTGGACCTCGCCGGAACAAGTATCGGGATCATTATTCGTACCAGACATTTTAAGTTCGATATCAGCCGTAATTCGTGGAGCAGTGCCGGAGGCCTTCTGCAGTTGAGTATCCAGACTACACTGTGAATTAAGGTACTTATAAGCATTCAAATTCATTTCCAATGGATCGACGTTACAAATCGATATACCGGTTTGGTGGAGATTTTCTGAGGACGCGCATACTTATAGCCTCCTCGTTCCTGTTGTTTGTATTTGTTATCGGGACCCTTGGCTATCATATTCTGGAGGGAACAACCTTCTTCGATGGTTTCTACATGACGTTCATTACTATCACGACCATCGGTTTTAGTGAGATCAAGCACTTTTCGACAGGCGGGCGCATATTAACGATCGTACTTGCTATATTTGGGATAGGTTCCATCGCGTATATTGCCTCGCAAGCGACTCAGGCGATTTTTGAAAGCGAACTGATATTAAAACGTGCGTTACGACGTAAGCTGGATCACATGCAGAATCACCACATTATTTGCGGATATGGACGGATTGGAAGGAGAATAGCCGAGGTTCTTGCCGAATCGGACATTGAACTGGTGGTCGTTGACAATCGTCCCGAAACCATAGCTCGTCTCCGGGATCGGGGGATTCCATATGTGGAGGGCGACGCCCGTGAGGAAGAGACCTTGAAACGGGCCGGTATCGAAAAGGCACGTGGGCTCGTATGCTCTCTCTCAAATGATGAGGTCAATGTGTTTGTCACGCTCATTGCCAGGGAGCTGAATAACAGACTTTTTATCCTGGTCCGTACTAACCAGCAGCAAAATACACGCAAGATACTGCGTGCCGGTGCAGATAAGGTCATTTCTCCCTACGAGATTGGCGCCGACCGTATGGCAAATGTTATATTGCGACCCAATGTGGAACTGTTTGTTGACCGGATCGTCAAGTATACCGACGAAGAACATTTTTTTGAGGAGATTCTGATCACGGAAGGTTCGGTTCTGGACGGTAAGACTATTGCTGAGGCCGACATTCGGAGTAAGTATAATCTGATGGTGGTTGCTATCATACCGGCAAAGACCGGCAAGATTATGTTTAATCCGGGCAGCAAGGACGGGCTCACCATCGGTGACACCCTTATTGTACTGGGCGAACGTGAACGTATTGACCGGATGCGGGAAGAGGCTTGCGCCGATCGCCGAACATTGGCTGATCGGGTCGCCGGAGCCGATTATCTGAAATTGAAAATGAAGTCCGGTACGGCGGACAAAAAGTAAAGGAATATGATTCGATATCTTACTGCTGGAGAATCCCATGGACCAGAGTTGACCGGGATTGTGGAAGGCGTGCCGGCTGGTCTGCCTTTGACGGAGGACGAAATAGCCCATCAACTGGCAAGACGCCAGAAAGGATATGGACGCGGTGGCCGGATGGCCTTCGAAAAAGATCGTGCCATATTTACATCCGGAGTTCGTTTCGGCAAGACGATGGGTGACCCTATCTCCATGAAATTGTTAAACCGTGCTTATGAGAAAGACAGTGCCGGCTGGCCCAAAGTCATGTCGAAAGATGGCGAAGGTGCCGATGTTGAACGGATCACGATTCCGCGCCCCGGGCATGCTGATCTGGTGGGTGTACAAAAGTACCGGTTTGATGATATCCGCCCGGTTATTGAACGTTCGAGTGCACGGGAAACCGGTATGCGGGTTGCCTGCAGTGCCGTGGCCCGGTCATTTCTCCGATATTTCGGAATTCAAATAGGTGGCCACGTTCTGCAAATCGGCAGTGTCGGAGAGGAAGATTGGGAGTCGGTCAGATCCCGCACAAAATCACTACTCCCAAAAGGTGCTGAAGTCGTTTCAGATGTTGCAGACGAATCAGAAGTCCGCTGTCTGGACCCTGGATTGACGGAACAGATGGTTGAGGAGATCAAAAAATTCAGAAAGATGGGCAGTTCCCTTGGCGGTATTTACGAGATCATCGTAACCGGACTTCCCGCCGGACTCGGCAGCTATGTCCATTGGGACCGTAAGCTGGACGGCCAGCTCGCACAGGTTATCATGGGAACCCAGGCCATGAAGGGCGTTGAAATCGGGTATGGTTTTGAAGCTGCACGTCATGGCGGCCATGACGTGCACGACGAGATAACCTGGGATGGACAGACCTATCGCCGGGTTACTAACCGGGCCGGGGGCGTAGAAGGTGGGATGACCACGGGAATGCCTTTGATCATCCGGGGAGCGATGAAACCTATTCCAACCATGCTGACGCCACTGAAAACGGTTGATATCGATCAGCATGAAGTGACGGAAACGCGTTATGAACGTTCCGATGTTTGTGCATTGCCCCGGGCGGTTGTTGTCATAGAGAATATTATCGCACCGGTTCTGGCCAATGCGTTTCTGGAAAAATTTGGTGGCGATTCCATAAAAGAAATCGAAGAACGTTACCGGGAAAAGTATCCGTTGTCCGGTGAACGTTCATGACCGGTTGATGTATTGATATGAGCGACAACATGATCAAACGATTACAGGCGTATCTCGAGAAGGATCCTTATGATACGTTTACGAGATTTGCACTTGCCCTGGAATATGTAAAGGGAAACGAACCGGTGAAGGCCAAAACGCTGTTTGAGCAGATCGTAAGCGATGATCCGGAATATGTCGGTACTTATTATCATCTGGGTAAGTTATATGAGCAAATAAATGCAACAGACCGGGCACGCGAAACGTATCACAAGGGTATCCAAGCGGCTCAAACGGCCGGTGACCCCAAATCACTTGCTGAATTGAAAGAAGCATTGCAAGTTTTGGAATGGTCACAAGAATGAAAATTGCATTTACCGATGAGTTCGATTGAATTCTTATGATTAAATATTCACCGAATAATTAAGAAGCCGGACGCATGATTAAGAAGATATTTGAAATAGTTGCTGTGGGATTTACGGCGGTTATACTTTTTGCCGGGTCTCCGGTACTTGCTCAGCAAAAAAGTCAGCCGCAGCAACATGTGGTTGAATCGGGAGAAACGCTATACAGCATTGCGCAGCAATATCATGTTACGGTCCAGGATCTGATGAAATGGAACCATCTGAATAGCGATGATATTCAGATTGGCCAGCAACTGCTCGTAACCTCTCCTGAACAGAAAACTACCGGGGCACAGGAGTCCTCAGCCGAGAAGCACATGGTAAAAAGGGGAGAAACGCTTTTCAGCATTGCCAAAGATTATGGAGTGAGTGTGGATCAGTTGAAATCATGGAATGATCTTCAAAATAATGCACTCCATGTTGGCCAGATCCTTATGATTCAGAAAGGGAGTCAGCCAAAAGCTGAACCTAACACCCCGCCGCCACCGCCCAACACCACCTTCCTGCAGAATAACTCAGGACAGACCCAGGTATATACGGTGAAGAAGGGCGACTATCTTGCCCTGATCGCTCAGCATTTTAATATGACCGTCAGCGAGCTGAAATCCCTGAATAGTCTGAAATCAAATGTGATTCATGTTGGCCAGCAGCTTCGGGTTACCGGAGGATTGTCAGCACCATCAGTTGCGGAAAATACAAAAGCCTCTACGCCCCAGGGACGATTTGCCACCTATGAAGTGAAACGGAGTGAACCGGTATCGGATTTGCTCAAAGAATTCCAGATGGATGAGAAGGATTTTACGGCTCTCAACCCGGATTTTCAGGGTTCACAACTAAGCAGGGGGCAGAAGGTGCTCGTACTGCTGCCTCCTACCGTCCATCATCCCGATCCCTATCGTGTGGACAACCAAATGAAACGGGTTGGGATAACGCCGGTTGAAGTATATTCGGACAGTGCCATTGCTACACCTACCACAAGCGGGCAATTGTATAACCCCAATGCTCTGACTGCCGGGAATTCGACACTGCCTCTCGGGAAGGTCGTATATGTGGAAAATCCGCAAAATGGCAGAGGGATATACGTGGTCATCAACGATCGCATTCCTGGCGATGCTATTAAATTGTCGCGCAAAGCATACCAGGACTTAAGACTGAGTGCGGGACAGGCGGGTGTTAAAATTACGGAGGTTCAATGAATCCTGTTTCTTCGGCCATACAACGGTACTATCGTTCCAGTCGAAGCGCAGTTTTTAGCTATCTGGTCAGTCTCCCTTTGTTGATTCTGTATGAGTCGTTGATCTATCTGACCGAGGCGAATCCAAGCCATTATGTCCGCATTGAGGCCGATGTATGGATTAAAAGCCTTTTGTCTGTTTTGGGATATAACAGTATTGCCCTCACCTTTGCACTGGCTTTGCTTATTGGTGTATTCCTTTTCATAAAAGAACGTAAGAAGGAGATACACCTTCAATTCAGCCATTTTGTGCTTCTTGTAATCGAATCACTGGTTTATGCCGTTGTGCTGGGGTTACTCATATCACGACTTACGTCGGTATTAACCACTAACGCAGCGCTCCAGGGCAATAGCCAGGTGCAGCTGAGTCCGATTCAGCGATTTGCATTATCGCTGGGAGCCGGATTGTATGAAGAACTGGTCTTTAGACTGGTTCTGGTAAACGTACTGCTCTATATCTTCCGCCTGCTTAAATTCAGCACCTTTGTCCGGTATTTCATTGCCGTAGTATTAGCGGCGTTCCTGTTTAGCCTGGCGCACTACACGGGACCAATGGGAGATCCCTTCACGATCTATTCTTTTCTGTTCCGCTTCTTCTTTGGTTTGGCTCTTACCCTGATTTATGTGACAAGAGGATTTGGCGTTGCTGCATGGACGCATGCACTTTACGATACATTATTAATTTTTATAGTTTAATTATGTATCGTTCCTTTACATTATTAGAGTATTCTATCAGTTGGTAAGAAAAGATCTTGTCATCCCATCCAATAATAAAGCTCGAGCAAAGTTATTATAAGCAGAACCTAATTTTAGTTACGAGCAGGTCTTTTTTAAGCAATTGTTAAGCTGGCAAACTTTTTTTGTTATTGTTTGCCCAAGTAGTTACGTTGATAAAAGGTAAATCGGGATCTGAGCACATCTTATTTTATTATGCCGGAACTGACTAAACAAGAATACCGAAAACAGCAGGATTTCAAAGAAGAAATGCTGCCTCATCTGGATGCACTGTATCATTTTGCTGTTCGACTGTGTATGGATCCGGAAAATGCAGAAGATCTGGTACAGGATACGGTTGTAAAAGCATATCGTTTCTTTAATAGTTATGAAAAAGGTACAAATGCACGTGCCTGGTTGTTTCGTATTTTGAAGAATTCTTATATCAATCAATACCGAAAGCAATCGAAACAACCCTACAAAGTCGATTATGATGAAGTATCTTCGTTTTATGAGTCCATTCGCAGTGAACGCACTGATACGACTGATTTAGAGGAACTTCTTTACCGAGACATGCTCGATGATGATATCACAGACGCCCTGGAAAGTCTTCCGGAAGATTTCCGGACCGTCGTGCTTTTGTGTGACGTTGAAGGATTTACTTATGAGGAAATAGCCAACATGCTGGATGTTCCCATAGGTACGATACGGTCACGTCTACACAGAGGTCGAAACCTTCTGCGTTCTGCTCTTATGGAATACGCAGAGAGGCGTGGGTATCACTTCGACTGAGTATAAAAACGATAGCTTTTTAACTTTTCATTGCGCGCATCAGGGGTAGTTCGATTCGGAAGGTAGTACCTTGTCCTGGAGTAGACGAAGCGACAGATATTTTGCCGCCATGATACTCTTCGATGATTCTCCTTGTGAGGCTTAAACCGAGCCCCCATCCGCGTTTCTTGGTGCTGTAACCGGGTTTAAATATCTCTTTCTGATATTTCTTCTCAATACCTTTGCCCGTATCACTGATCTCAATGATCACATGATCTTCTATTTTTTGTGTGGAGACTGATATTTCCGGATTGGCTTTATTGGTTTCCAGCGCATCCAGTGCATTTTTGATCAGGTTCTCAATGGCCCACTGGAAGAGATCAGGATTCAAACGCAGTTTTGTTTCCGTATCAATATGATCTGCAAAATGAATCTGTTTGCCTACCCTGGGTTTGCGCATCTCCATGTACCGAATCACCTCCCGCAGGGATGGTTCCAGGCGGACATCCTTAAGTTCCGGCTCTGAACCGATCTTGTTAAAACGATCGGCCACTTTTTGCAGCCTCTTCACATCTAATGAAAGTTCATGGGTAATATTCAGGTTTTGTTCGTCATCAAGGCTGTCTTTAAGAAGAGCGATCCAACCCATCAGGCTTGAAATAGGCGTGCCGAGCTGGTGGGCTGCTTCCCGTGCCATACCAACCCATAAGCTCGACTGCTCGTTTTTCTTTATGCTGCTCCAGCTGGAATACGCGAGCGCCAGAAAAACCGCAAGAAGGCTGAACTGCAGGTAGGGCAAATAACGCAATAAAGTGATCGTCGAACTTTCTCCGTAGAAGACGTATTGTTTTTGTCGTTTCGGACCATCTCCAATTTCTATGGCAATTGGCTGGTTCATCTCAGCCAATTGAGCTAAAGTGGCTTTATTGACTTTCTTTTGTTCGATGTTTCGTGTGTTCAGTACAGTACGATTGCTGTCAGTAAGGATGGATGGAATTTCAAAACGGTTTTTGATGATAAGCTCATTTGTTACAAAATCGACGGCCGCATTGGCCAGATCCGCCTCGCTTCGATCGATGACATCGATCCAGTGCACCTTGTTGGTTTGTGAAATCTGTGATGATGTGGAGATTTCCCTGGTTACTTTCTTTAGTTCGTTTCGTATAGACTGGTTTTGAGGACTTCCGTTATATTCAATTGCCTTTGCCCAGAGCTGCACACTGAGGCGCTCCTTTTTCTTCAACTGTCCCACCAGTATCTGTGTGTAGAAGAATGATCCCAGTCCGATTACTACCAACAGCAGGATAAGGACCATCTTTACGCCAGATGAGTTCAAAGTGAATTTCATCACAAACCGGAATAAAGTTAGAAATACCGTTACTAAGTGTTAAACGTACATACAGCAGGCTTGGTTTACAACAGTCTTGATGCATTTGCTGTAATTGGACGAGGAGCATAATAGGATTCTAGCGATATTGGATAACTATGGGAGATTTTGGAAATGGACTCCTTCTTCGACTCATATAAAAAAAAGGGACGTCTGTTTATGTTCAGACATCCCAAAATCTAAGCGAAGTTAGATGAAAAATCGGTTGAGTCGTTCAGCCCGTTAAGCCGAAGCTTTCCGTTTTTCATACACCGGGGGGGCCTTCTCTTCAATAGTGGCCCGTGTGATGATGCACCGCTCGATGTTCTTCATGGTCGGCAGTGTGAACATGATATCGAGCATGGCACGCTCCATGATAGAACGAAGACCGCGGGCACCTGTCTTACGGGCAAGAGACTTCTCCACGATGGCATCAAGAGCTTCGTCTTCGAAATCCAGATCGATGCCTTCAATGGCAAACAGCTTCTTGTACTGCTTGGTGATCGCATTTTTTGGCTGAGTAAGGATATCCACCATACTCTCGCGCGACAACTCATGCAATCCGGCGATGACCGGTAAGCGACCGATCAGTTCCGGGATTAAACCGAATTTTTGCAGATCCTCGGGTTCAACATGAATAAAAATATCCGGATCGTTTTTATCAAACTTACGGCCCTCGGAACGCTGGAAGCCCATCACGCCGGTCGACATGCGTCGTGCAATGATCTCAGACAAGCCATCAAAGGCGCCGCCGACGATGAAGAGGATATTTTTGGTATCAACGTTGATGAAGCTCTGCTCCGGGTGTTTCCGTCCCCCTTTTGGCGGGACATTGGCTACAGTACCTTCCAGAATCTTCAGAAGTGCCTGTTGAACACCTTCACCGGATACATCACGTGTAATGGATGGATTGTCCCCCTTGCGGGCAATTTTATCGATCTCATCGAGATAAATGATGCCGCGCTGTGCCCGCTCCACGTCGTAGTCGGCAACTTGCAGGAGATTGGAGAGGATGCTCTCCACATCTTCACCCACATATCCCGCTTCCGTAAGGGCCGTTGCGTCAGCGATGCAAAATGGCACATCGATGATGTCGGCGAGTGTCTTTGCCAAAAGGGTCTTTCCACAGCCGGTCGGACCGATAAGCAGGATGTTGCTTTTCTCGATATCGATCTCACCGAGCGTATGGTCCATCTCGCTGCTGATCCGTTTATAGTGGTTATAAACAGCAACAGAAAGTGTTTTCTTTGCGTAGTCCTGTCCTATGACGTATTCGTCGAGTCGGGACTTCAGCTCGATGGGTTTCAAAATGGGTTTGTAGCTCTCTGCGCGTTTACGGGCACGTGTGGCCAGATCGCTTTTAACGATACCACTGGCGTCCGCAACACACCGGTCGCAGATATATACATCTGGTCCGGCGACCATGCTGTTCACTTCATAATTGGAACGGCCGCAGAAAGAGCAATAGATAACTTTGGGATCGTGTTTATCGCTCATGCCTCAACAGTGAGGGTAAAAATTTCAATTTAACTATTTTTTCTTTTCACGTCGGAGGATACTATCCACCAACCCGTAGTCCAGAGATTCATTTGCATCCATCCAGCGGTTACGGTCTGAATCTTTCATAACCTGCTCCACATCCTTGCCTGTATGTGAGGATAAGATTTCACCAAGTGTCTTTTTGATGCGTACGATTTCTCTTGCTTCAATCTCGATATCACTAGCCTGACCCTGAACACCTCCCAGTGGTTGATGGATCATTACTCGTGCATTCGGTAACACATGACGCTTGCCCTTGGCACCGGCAGTCAACAGCACGGCACCCATCGAAGCGGCCATACCCATGCAAAATGTAGCCACATCACTTTTTACAAATTGCATGGTATCATAAATTGCCAGGCCAGATGATACGACACCACCCGGACTGTTTATATAGAAATTAATATCCTTCTCTGAATCTTCAGAATCAAGGAACAGCATCTGGGCAATTATATTGCTGGCTACGGCATCATTGACCGGTGTTCCCAAGATGATAATCCGGTCTTTTAAAAGCCGGGAGTAAATATCATAGGCCCGTTCTCCCCGGCCCGTGGTTTCGATGACCATTGGTACGAGCTGATTATACGTTTTGCCCGCCATATCAGTACTCAGGTCATATAAAGGTTGCTTATCAATAATCATATGATCATTCCTCTGAATTTTTATTGTGTTTCTTCTGAAACGCATCTTTGTCCATTTCGTTCAGAGAAACTTCGTCCAGCAGTTTTTTCATGAGTTTATCGCCTCTGATGTTTAAACGCAACTGGTTGAGCATGTCTCCCGAGCCGGCATAAATCTGTTTCAGAGAAGCGGCATCGAGCCCATACTGCTTAGCTTCCTGTGCGAGAAACTCATCCAAATCGTCTTCTTCGACCTCAATCTCGTATTTCTTTTCCAGCTTTTCCGAGATAAAAAACCACTTGGCTTCATTAACGGCCCGTTCCTTGTTTTCTTCTTTATATTTCTCTTCTTCAAAATCAGCCGGCAGACGATCACCATATCGGTTCTTCACCTGTTCAACATAGCCATTGAGGATGCGTTCAACCAGGGTTTGAGGAACGTCAAATTCCTGCTTCTTGACATATTCATCACGCGTCTGCTGTTGAGCCAGCTGCTTCGCTGTCTGATCATAATAATCCTGGATCCGGCTTTTCATATATCCTCGGAAACTGTCCTCGTCTTCAGCCTCTCCATTGGACTGTTTTTTGATGATTTCTTCACTCAACTCCGGAATTTCCTTGGTTTCCACTTTTTTGATCAGAATACGAAATTTAGCAGGTTCCTTTTCCGAGCCGAGATCGGCATCGACTGTTTCGCCGACTTTTTTCCCGATTAGCGCTGATTTCAGGTTATCGTCCTCCACATTTTCAAGATTAACCTTTTGATCCATATCGGTGTCATCTTCCTTCGGATTACCCTCTTCGTCGAGAGCCGTTGCATCGAAGGTCACCTGGCTTTTCTCACCTGAGGACTCATCGGTTTCAACCCATTTCGCTTCATGAGAAAGCATGTGTTCGATTTCCTTGTCGACATCTTCGTCGGTGACATCGTGCACAAGCATATCGACAGCGATATCCTTGGGTTCGATCAACTCAAATTCTGGTTCCACGCCAATCTTCAGTTCTGCTTCCAGCTGATCGTCTTCCCATTTGATGGCTTCAAAATCGGGTTCGCCGATGGGTTGATGTTTAGGAAGGATTTCCTTGTTGTACAGGTCCGTCAGGTATTTTTGGATCTCCTCGGCTTCAATCTCTTTTCCAAAACGTTTTTTAATCATACCAACAGGTACCTGCCCGGGGCGAAAGCCGGGAAGAGTCACCATTTTTCGGTAGCGGCGATAGGCCTTTTCAAAAGTGTCTTTAAGATCCTTACGATCAGCAGTGATTTTTATCTTACGATCTACAGGACTCAGTTCTTCAACAGAAATATCCACGTTTAAAAGCTTTATTGTGTGATTAGAAAGATGTGTGATATATTAGCATCGTACGAGAGGGGGGACTCGAACCCCCACGCCGCTAGGCACTAGATCCTAAATCTAGCGTGTCTACCAATTCCACCACTCTCGCAGAGTAACAGCAATATTTGACTTAAAACATCATTTGCTATACAGACTTGGAAAAGTACTATTTCTTTAAATGGTTATCAACCACTGTTGTCTTTCTAAGTCATCTGTAAACCAAAAACAGAAGTACACTGTTTTTCCTTATATAATTCCGGTTCAGGGAGAGATAAACGTATCTATATGAAACACTATTTTGTTTATATCACAACAAGCAATCGTGAAGAAGCTGAAGCGATTGGCCGTCAATTGGTTGAGGAGCACCTGGCAGCTTGCGTAAATATCGTCGGAGGCATGCATTCCATTTACTGGTGGAACGATGAAGTCAATGATGGGCACGAGACCATCCTGATTGCCAAGACCATGGAGGATCGTCTGGACGCTTTGCGCGAACGGGTGGTCACCCTGCACAGTTACGACTGTCCCTGTATTGTGGCCCTGCCCATTGAAGGAGGTCACCAACCGTACCTCGACTGGATACTCAAGGAGACCAGGGATTCAGAATAATCTGTTATGAGCGGAATGCCCAGGAATTTTATTATCCGGATTTAGTCCATCAATCCTGCTATCTTTTATTCCGTTTTGTACCGTAAAATCTGCATATTGAGGTGTGCCACAAACAGTTGATCCTCTAATACAGTTTGAATTCACATTAATGCACTATTTCTTTTGTTATGGCTGATGTTCTATTAGCTCAAAAAAATGGCCCCATTTATGAGGTCCGGATCAATCGTCCTGATGCGCTGAATGCGCTCAACTTCGAAGTGATGGATCAGTTGGCACATGTTGTCTCTCAAGTAGAGACGGATGAGGGAATCAGGGTATTCATTCTGAAGGGAACGGGACAGCAATATTTTGCTTCCGGTGGCGATTTGAGGGAGTTCGCCAGCCTTCGCACCGCGGAAGAAGGTCGTGAGATGGCTGCCCGAATGAGCCGCATTCTGCAACGTATCGAGGATGC